>NZ_DBNGVP010000120.1:0-156581 GCF_057119385.1 Archangium sp.
TTCTCTTGGTTTTCACGCTGGACGGCAGGGGCAAGCGTGAGATCGGCATTCTCATTCACCTGGAGAATCCCGGTGTCGTCCGCTACGTGGGCTCGGACTTCTGGCCCGACCCGGCTAACGGCCATCCCTATATCGTGATGGAATTCGTGCCGGGCGACACGCTCTTTGCGTTTGCCTACGGCCAGAATCCATCGGCGCGGAAAGCGACGCGCATCGTTTTGGAAGTGGCGGTGACGCTCGGGGAGGTACACGCGGCGGGCGTGTTTCACCGGGACGTGAAGCCGGAGAACATCCTCATTCGGGAAGGGAGCGAGAAGCCGATCTTGATTGATTTCGGGATTGGTTCTCTTGCTGGTGCCCCGACTGTCACCGGCTCGCAGCTCCCGCCCGGGACAGAGGAATTCCGCTCCCCTGAGCAGATCCGGTTCCATCGCGCCAATCCAGACGGCACGGATCAATACGAGTACGGGCCCGCCGACGAGATGTGGGCGTTGGGCGTGGCCTATTACTGGCTGCTGACGGATGAGCTGCCTTTTGGCGAGCGCACGGATGAAGGTGGGCTGGATGGACTGCGCGAGCGCATCTTGACGCACAGGCCGGATGCGCCTCACGTCGTCAATCCGCGCGTGCCGCTGGCAGCCTCGCTGCTGTGCATGAGGATGCTTGCTGAGCGACCGGAGGAGCGTTTCCCGGTGGTTGCGACGCTGTGCGCGGCTTTGAATGAGTCCCTGTCCACCGCGGAGAGCGACGCCACCTGGGATGTGCCGCTCGGGGACCCGGACGATCCGCAGCTCACCACCACGGCCGAGGACCCGGAACGGCAAGAGGCGAGCGAGCAGCGGCGTGCGTTTCTAAGGCTGAGGAAGCAACGCCCCCGGCGCGGGCGTCCCCTGCCGAGAAGGGACCGGGTATTCCTCCTGCCCGAGCAGATGGCAGCCCCACGGGTCCCGCCAGCAGCCGCACACCCGGACGAGTTTCCCAAGGTGGACGCTCCGGGCGTGGCCGCGCCCGCTGGGGGGCACGAGCCGCCCGTTCCGAGCGCCCCGGTGCCGCCAGCTCGCGAACTCGAGCCCGCCACCGCCACTCACCAACCCCGTCGCACCGCGTGGCGCCTGGGGCTCGCTGGGGCCGCGCTGCTGGTGGCCGTCGTTGCCCTGTCCGTGGGCGCGAACCTGGGGGGGCCTGGCTCTACAGGTCGCACCAGCGAGGCAGGGCTGGAGGTGCCGCTACCGTCCACGTCCCCCGCCACCAGCGCAACCGATGCAGGCGTGCGCGGTCGTGAAGTGGCGCCCGATGCAAAGGCGCTGGAATCTTTCCCCGGAGGAGACGCGACACCCGTTGGGGCCCAACTTCCCGCGTCTACCGCTAACGCCATGCTTCGCACGTCCGCTCAGACGCCCAAGAACGAAACGCCGAAACCGCAGACGCAAGGTGCGGGGTTCCGCTTCCCGGTGAAGCCCGCAGCCGTGGCGGTCTGTGCGCTGCTCGATGGGGGATGCACCGCGCCCGCTTCCCAGGTGCGCCCCGAGCCCCCCTCGATTACGTGCCCCCAGGGATGGCAGCAGACCCACGAGCGATATCGCGTTAGCTGGGGCGGCTGGGGCACGGTGAACGGGTACACGGGGGAGCCCGGAGAGGCGGCCAGGGTGAAGGATGGCCCCGCTACCCTCCAAGTAGGTATCGTCGGGAGCGTTGGGAGTTTGCCTCACGGCACCCTGCTTCTGGGAAGGTTGCAGCTTGGGGACGACCGCCTTTACGGCGCCTTCACCGAGGCAAAGATTCCAGGCGTGGGGACGCTCCCCGTGTGTTTGGCTGTTGGCCTGGACGAAAAAATGCCCTTCAAGGACGAGCACGGCAAACGGTTCTTTTGCCCCCCTGGCTTGGGCACTTGCCTTACTCCTGGAAGCAAGCCCGGCACTGCCAAGACACCCTCGCGCATTCCTCTCGCTCGGCCCACCGGGCAGCCCTGATTATTGCCGTGCCCTTTGGAGGTTGAGTTTCCGTGCTGCCTTCGTCTCCTGGTGCCCTCCTGGTGATTGCCCTCCTCTCTGGTGCCGCGCAAGCCGCAGAACCGCCACCCGTCCCCCGCTGCGCCGCGACAGCTCGCTTTGACTTGGCCACAGGCGCCCCGGAGGGAGCGCCGGACGTGTGCGCGAGCGCGGACGAGACGACGACCTTCGTTTTTGACTCCCGCGTCGCTGTGGGGGCGGTGGAGTTTCAGCGAGGGGAACGCCTCGCGCATTGGGCACTCGGGCAAGACGGGCTGAGTCTCTACGCCACTCCCAGGGCGGACTATCTGCCAGGGGAGCGGGTAAAGGCGACAGTGCGCTTCGCGGATGGCGCGGCACCAGCAAGCACGAGCTTTTGGCTCGTGGGCCATGCGGCAAAGGGGACACGCCGGGTGGAGGTGTTCCGGCAGCCGCGCCCGCCCGAGGTGCTCAAGAAAGAGCGTGACGAAGCACAGGCCGAAGCGCGCCAGTGCCAGGAGGACAAGGCGCGGCTGCTGGCCGCACGAGAGGGGCCGGGCGGGCTCATGGGGGCCGCATGGCTGGAGGTGGCTGGGAGCCTCGCGTCTCTGCCCCTTGACGGGGAGTTGAAGCAACATCCGGCCAACGCGCTCGGGTGGGATAGAGCCTGGAGCTACAGCTACACCCGCACGGGTGAGGCCCGACCGGCAAGCGTGGCAGTGCGGCTGCGCCTGTCCAACCCCGGCGCCGAGCCCTGGACGCTGGCGGGGGCGGTGCTGGTGGACTCGGCGGGGGAAGAAGTGGCGCTTGCCGCGTGGCAAGAAGCCCCCATCGCGGCGGGCGGCGCCGGTGCGGTCGTGGTGGGCACTGCGCGAGAGGCCGCGCAGCTCGGATGCCCCTGTACCCTCAAGCTATGGGAGCCCAGCGGACCGCGCACCGTCACCCTTGGGGACGTCACATTCCCGGCCGTCGATAAGGCTCGGCGCGACGATGGTGCCGCCACCCCATGATGCACTCGGGCATTGCATGGCCGTCAGGCGTTCGCGACAGGCAACGTTGCTCTACGGGACGCGCACCAACAGCACGAGGTCGGTGCGCACCACTCCCCCGCAGCGAGTGCCTTACCCGTTTCTCCTCGCGCGTGTCCATCAACCAACACCCATCTGTCACCAGGGAGATTCTGGCTTGTCATCCTCCTTTCAGGTCAGCCGCCTGTCCCTCTGTTGAATAAGGAGGGATCGCATTGACCGCTGTGAGGCGAAACCGGAAGTGGACACATCCCCTATGCGGTGAGAGTACAGACAAAACCTAGCAACTCGGCCCCCTCACAGCATCTACGGGCACACTCCCCATCACCGCTCTCCACTGCTGTTTCACCCAAGCCAGCCAGTCGGTCAGCCAAGCGGCCTGCCTCATCCACCGCGAGGCCACCATCCACCGAGAGCAAGTGAACCAGAGATTCCCGATTCGCGTTGGGTCTCAGGCCAGTGAAATAGAGCTTCGGTCCCTTCACAGTTGCATAGAGTCCGATACCTGCACCGAGTTCTCGCACCCGTTTCGCGACCATTTCATTGGAGACCTCGACCATCTCCACTGGCCGATCAACAATAGAATCCACGATCCGCTTGGAAGCACCAAGCGATAGCTTGAGTTCACGACGAAGAAGATGAACGAGATCCACCGAGCGCGGATCGTCCTTCCAGCCAGAGAATACGAGTTGAATGGGGCTCATTTCACACGGACTCGAATTGGGCGAGGCGTGTGACCGGGGCGCGCTCCGGTCGTTCGCGTCGCACCTAGAATGATGACTTCGCTTGCACCACGTGATCGCCCGAACTCACGGATAATCTCACCCATTTCCTTCAAACCGCTTGTTCCGGCTCCCTGACCCTGAATGTGGGCCTGATCAAGCGTGATCGTCCCCTCATCGATTCCGACGTTGCCCATGATTCGAATTTCACCATTCTCGCCTTCTGCAACAATCTCAATCACCCCCTCCTCTTCCGTGACCTCAGTAATCCTCGGTCCAATCTTCGCATCTTGCTGAGCCTTGGTGTTCTCATTGAACAGCGACGTGAACGATAACGATTCCGTTTCAGGCACGGGTCGCGTTTCAGGCACGGGCCTTACCTGGGGACGACCCCTCTTCTCCGCGTAGGTATCCAACGCCTCTTTGATGGCGAAGCCCACCACCACCACGCCCGCGACGATCACCGCCCCCACGATGATCTCCGGTGCCGCCAGCACGCAGACCCCGAGCCCCATTGCAGCGGCACCGGCGGAGGCCACCGCGCATCGCCCCGTGGTGTCGTGGAACTCGATCCGGTCATGGTCGAGCGCATGAAAGCACCGCTCCGCCAGCACGGGCCAGGGCTCGGAGGCTTCGCGGACGGCGCAATGCCCCCCGTCCGTCCAGGGCAGCGTCGCCGCGCGCTGGAGGTTGGCGAGCCTCGGATCCCGGGCCGCTGGCTCTCTTGGGGTGGGCGGTGTCGTTGTACAGGCTGAGAGAAAGAGCAGAAGTGCGAAGCACGCTCGGAGACGCATAGTAGGGTCTTCCATTCGGTCTAGGACCCAGCAGGTCCTGGCGGGGCCGCTCGGAGTATGGAAGCGCGCCCCGACATTCACGAGCGCACGCGAGGGGAGCGGCAGGGGGCCAGGGTGCAGCAGCCGCAGTTCGGGCCATGGTGAGCACCAACGCAGCGCGCAGTTCGAGCACGGTGCAGGGCCCCACAGCGCGAGCTTGCACGCCCCAGCCTCCCCCGGGCCGGTGGGACGGTGAGGCGCGAACATGGGACGCGCTAGAGGGCACCAGAGGGGCGGCTGCTGCGGCTCGGGTCTGGAGGAAGGGATGAGCAGGGCAACCTCTGCTCGGTCCTCTGGATGGCCTCCAGGGCGCTAGCCGTGCCAGTGTGCGCGCGCTCGCGGACAGTGCCGGAACAGGGAACGCTTGCCCGTGGTTGGAGCGGGAGCGAACTGCCCGTTCAGGACGGCCAGGGGAGCGGCGAGCCACACAGCCCGGGATGTCTAGCGGCGGGAGGTGGGCAGCCCCCGCCATGTTGCACGTATGTCGCAGGAGCGTGCGGAATGGACCGGAACGGGGCGGGACAGGAGGGGACGCGGCGGGATATCGACTCCCAAGCATTCCGGGCGGTTGCGAGGTAAGGGCGCGATTCTGCTGGGAGTTTCGCAACGCCCGGCGCGGGTTCGATTCCCACCGCCTCCACGTCCCCAGGAGGGCGAAGTGGCTCAGTGCTGGATGCGCGTGCCCAGCACCTGGAGGAAGCCGGCGATCCACTTGGGGTGCGCGGGCCAGGCGGGCGCGGTGACGAGGTTGCCGTCCACCACCGCGTCATCCACCGGCACCTGCACGTAGGTGCCCCTGGCCAGCGTCACCTCGGGGCCGCAGGCGGGGTAGGCCGTGCAGCGCTTGCCCTCGAGCACGCCCGCCGCCGCGAGCACCTGCAACCCGTGGCAGACGGCGGCGATGGGCTTCTTCGCCTCGGCGAAGTGGCGGACCACCTGGAGCACCTTCGGGTTGAGCCGCAGGTACTCCGGCGCCCGGCCGCCCGGAATCACCAGGCCGTCGTACTGCGAGGCCTCCACCTCCGCGAACGTGGCGTTGACGGCGAAGTTGTGGCCCGGCTTCTCGCTGTACGTCTGGGCGCCGTCGAAGTCGTGCACGGCGGTGCGCACCGTGTCTCCCGCCTTCTTGTCCGGACAGACGGCGTGGACCGTGTGCCCCACCGCCTGCAGGGCCTGGAACGGCACCATCACCTCGTAGTCCTCGACGTAGTCGCCCACCAGCATCAGCAGCTTCTTGCCCGCCATATGGTTTCCTCCGGGTTGAAGACCCGGGAGGAAATAGTACTGCGGGCCCGGGCTCGCGGACTACTCGCCGGCGAAGGCGCGCTGGATGAGGGCGTGGAACGGAGCGTGGCCCGGCAGCGTGCCGAACGTCTGTCCATGGGCACCGGCCAGCCGCGACTCGCAGAAGGTGTCCGAGACCTGCGTATTGCCGGCGCGGATGAGCAGGGAGGACTGCAGCGCCAGGGCGAGGCGCTCGACGATGAAGCGCGAGCGCGACTCGAGCGTGCCCAGGTCATCGAACTGCTTCGCCAGGCTCGCGGCCTCGGCGTCGAGCGCCGGATGCCCACCCCGGGCGGCGAGGATCTCCTCGAACAGGGCGTCGCGGCTGGCCGGCTCGCGGGTGACGGCGCGCAGCATGTCGAGGCACTGGATGTTGCCGCTGCCTTCCCAGATGGAGTTGAGCGGGGCCTGCCGGTACAGCCGCGCGAGGTTCGACTCCTCCACGTAGCCCGAGCCGCCGAGGCACTCCTGGGCCTCGTTGATGAAGGCGGGCGCGCGCTTGCACACCCAGTACTTGCCGATGGCCGTGGCGATGCGCCCGAAGGCCGCTTCCCTGGCGTCGCGGTGGCTCGCATCCACGGACCGGGCCACGCGCGCGGTGAGCACGGTGTGCGCCTCGGACTCGAGCGCCAGGTCCGCGAGCACGTTCATCATCAGTGGCTGCTCGATGAGCCGCTTGCTGAAGGCCTTGCGGTACCGGGCATGGTGGATGGCCTGCACGAGCGCCTGCCGCATCTGCCCGCTTGAGCCGATCATGCAGTCCTGGCGCGTGAGGGCCACCATCTCGAGGATGGTGGAGACGCCGCGGCCCTCCTCGCCCACCATCCAGGCGGTGGCGCCGTGGAACTCGACCTCGGAGCTGGCGTTGCTCCAGTCACCGAGCTTGTCCTTGAGGCGCTGGACGCGGATGGCATTGCGCTCGCCGTCCGGCGTGAAGCGAGGCAGCAGGAAGCACGACAACCCGCCCTCGGCCTGGGCGAGCACGAGGAACGCGTCGCTCATGGGCGCGGAGAAGAACCACTTGTGGCCCACGAGCGCATAGGGCTGTCCGGGCCCGCGGCTTCCGAGCGGATGGGCCCGCGTGGTGTTGGTGCGCACGTCCGAGCCGCCCTGCTTCTCGGTCATGCCCATGCCGAGCGTGACGCCCCGCTTCTGTGCCGCGGGGATGAAGCGCGGGTCATAGCTGGGCGAGCTCACGCGGGGCAGCCATTCGCGGGCGAGCTCGGGCTGGCGGCGCAGCGTGGGCACGCTGGCGTAGGTCATCGTCAGGGGGCAGCTCGTGCCCTGATCGGCCTGGTTGTGCAGGTAGAACAGCGCCATGCGGGCCACGTGGGCACCGGGCTTGTCCTCGTGGCGCCAGGCGAAGTTGGGCACGCCATGGGCCACGGCCTGCTCCATGAGGCGGTGGTAGGCGGGGTGGAACTCCACCTCGTCCAGGCGGTTGCCGTACCGGTCGAACGGGCGGAACCTCGGCTTGTTCTCGTTGGCGGTGAAGCCGAGCTGCATCAGCTCGCCTCCCACGAGGGGGCCGTACTTCGCGATGTCCGCCTCCGCCCAGCCGCCCCCCTCCCGGGTCACGGCTTCACGCAACACCGTGTCGGTGGCCCAGGCGTCGTACGTGAGCGGCGGGGCCTGATTCGTGACCTGGTGCGTGAGGAAGCCATCGGCGATGGAGCGGGGGTCGTTCCCCCTCGAAACGACAACGCCCCCGGGGGACAATCCCGGAGGCGGCGGTGCTCCACGGTGGGGCGGGAGTCACATCGTCGGCATGAAGATCTTCAGCCCGCTGCGGCCACCGGCGCCGAGCGTGTTGCGCTCGATGAAGTCACTCACCGAGGAGCGGCCGTCACCGGTGGTGATGGCCGTGTGGCCGTAGATGCTGCCCAGGCGCGACGAGGTCTTCTCCCAGGTGAGCACAAGGCCGGGAATCTTCAGCGCCTGCTCGAGCGACATGTTGACCTGCTTGAACTTGTCGCGGGGCAGGTTGTTGTCGATCTGGTTGCCGTTGCCCCAGACCTTGAAGCCGAAGGCGTTCTGGATGGCCTTGCTCACGCCGGTGGCGCACAGGCCCTGGCTGTTGTACCCGCCGATGCTCATCGCCGCCGCGCGGCCCGCGCTCGCGAGCTTGCGCATCGCGGGCGTCACCTGGCCCGGGCTCGCGGTGCCGTGGCTTCCCTGGACCTGTCCGCCGCCGCTCGTACCGCCGGTGTGGCCGCCGCCGCGCGGCCCGTGACCCCGGGTGGGCTGGAAGCTGTCGTTCCGGGCGTGGCCGGGGATGCGCAGCGTCTTTCCCGCGTAGATGAGGTTCGGGTTGGAGATGTTGTTGACGCGTGCCAACTCCGAGACGCTGGTCTTGAAACGGGAGGCGAGAGCCGAGAGGGTGTCGCCCTGGCGGATGCGGTAGTTGGACATGCGGATCTCCTGGACTGATTGTCGCGAGGTCCGTCCAGGAGTTGCGTCCGGATCTTCCACCCGGAAATCCTCAATGAATTCAGCGAGATGGGGCGTGACACGGGGATGGGTCGGGGGCGGATGCGACGTACCAGGCGCCCTTCTGCGCCGACGCGGCTCGGCACGTACACGCCGAGCCGCAACGGGCTGAACACCTTCGCCGTGACGTACACCCTGCCGGAGGGCCGAGTGCAGGCCGTGCGCGCCAACTTCCGCTTCGTGGACTCCAGCAACACCAACAGCGCCCCGTTCATCTGCAGCAGCGGCAACTACGACGACCACGCTGCTCGTACGGGGTTCCCCTTGCTTGTCAGCACCGAGGCATTCAGGGCGAAATTCTCCCAATACTGCCCAGGGGGGCGCTTCTTCATGTTTCTCACCCAGCTCGACCCACGAGCCGAGATCAAGGGCTCGCGGGATCCGCTCGGCCTGCAGGCCATCTGGTCTCACTTCGGCCGCGAAGTGGTCGGTAACCTCACAACGGTGACGCAGTCGCTGCGTGACTTCAGGACGCTGTTGTTCGGCTTCCACTTCGTCGAGCAGGCCATCGCGATGGGCAAGCGCCGGGAAGAAGAGCGCTGCGCGATGTTCCTCCAGTTCGAGCAGCTCGCGGCCTACAGCCTCTACGCCTCAGGTGTCATCGAGGATGGGGGTGCACCCATGCGCGGCATCAACCGCGTACGCGCGCGGCTCGATGCGAGCGATCGGGTCCATATCTCCGCGGAGCGCGAGCACCAGATCCTCGGTAACCAGAAGATCTACGGACTCTGGGGTCTCTACAGCTCCGCCGCGCGTGAATCCGGTTGGACTGAACCGGCCGAGCAACGACTCAACGACACCACGGCCCAACTCGCGGAGCGCATCTGGTGGCACGTGCTGAAGTCCCAGGCCCGCCGGATGGCAGAGGAGGTCCTCCACTTCCTGGGCAGGAACGCGCCCTTCGAGCCTCGGGGCCGCCATGCTCCGCTGGCTCGCGCGCTCTCTCGCGTTCTGACCCAACCCCTGGAGGGGGAGTTCCAGCGGTTCTTCGAGGACACGCTGGTGTGCAACCGTTTCGGACCCTCCTCCGAAAGAGGGCTCCAGGAGCAACTCTGGTCCCTCATCGAGCAGGCGAACGGCCGGAGTAGCCGCGCCTGGATACGAGGCTTCGATTTCACGGAGTTGCGAAAGCTCCTTGAGCTTTCCACCCAGGACTCCGCACTTCACATGTCACTCCACCACATCGAACGGGTGGAGCTCGTGCTCGCCGCCGTGGGCAGCCTCTTCCAGTACCTGCTCGCGAAGAATGGCCAACGCACGGACAACGTCGCGAAGGACGTCCGTCAGCGGTGGGGTTCCCGGCTCGCGCACCTCCTTCCGAGCAATCTGCGTGAGATCGAGGGTTTTCTGGCGGAGGCGGTGGGGCAGGAGTCCGCTGGCCGCGTCGTGGCCATGCAAGCGACGCTCGCCTCGGGTGAATACAAGGAGTTCTTCGTCGTCGCGGCCGAGCACAACGCCCAGGTGATGAAGGATCGCGGTGGCGCGCCCTGGCTCTCCGTGGAAGGAAACCGGCTCCGGGTTCGTATCAAGTCGGAGGTCTCCTGGCTGCCCGAACCCGATGAGCTGCCCGAACTCTGGGTGAACTCCTACTTCCTCAACAGTCTCAAGCGGGTGGGCGCCCAGGTCACCGGGAGGGCGGCATGAGCGCTCCCACTTCTGTTCTCAGCGATGTCTTCGGTGAGCACGTCCGCAAACGGCGGGTCGTCACGGGCGTCTTCACGACTTTCGCCTTCGACCCGAAGTTCTTCGAGGAGGAGGTCGTTCCGATCCTCTTCGATCGGACGCTTCCCACCGGTTCGGAGGCCCGCCTCGTGATGCTCGAGGATTCGGTCCGCGATACCCGCCTCGCCGTGTACTACGACCGCCAGGCGCTCCAACACCAGGGCTCTGCGAAGCTCGACATCCGCCGCATTCCCAGTTCACGCACGACGGGCTGCTTCCATCCGAAGCTCGTGCTGCTGTTGCTCGAAGAGGAGGGAGCCCGCTCGCTCCTTGTCGCCACCCTCTCCGCGAATCTCACCCGCTCGGGCTGGTGGCAGAACGTCGAGGCCGGGCATGTGGAGGTCATCGAGCAGGGGTCGCCTTGCTCCTTCCGTGCCGATCTCTTCCTGGCCCTACGACTCATCCGCGAGGCCGCGCCCGCCACCGAGCGGCATGCCGAGCTGGATGAAATCCACAAGTTCCTCCGCTACCAGGTCCCGGACGAGGAGCGCCGCACCCGGCGGATGGGTCCTCGCCTGTTCGTGGGGCAGAAGTCCCTGCCCGAGTTCCTTTGCGAGGCACTGCCCGTTTCTCCCGAGGGCTACAACCTGGAGATTCTCTCGCCCTACTTCGATGAGCAGGGAGCTCCGGCCCTGCGCGCCCTCGTCAAGGAGTTGAAGCCCCGGCAGGCGCGTGTCTTCCTGCCGCGCAAGGAAGACGGTACGGTCCGCTGCAGGAAGTCCTTCTTCGGTGCGGCGTCCGAGTTGAGCAATATGAGTTGGAGCACCCTTCCGTCCGACCTCCTGAGGCGAAGGGGCGAGGACGGAGAGCCCGCCTCTCGCTTCGTGCATGCCAAGGTGTACCGTCTCTGGAGCCAGAGCGAGGCCCGCCAGTTCATTCTCGTGGGCTCGGCAAACCTCACGCAGCAGGCCCACAGCCACTCGAACGCGGGCAATCTCGAAGCTTCCTTCCTCATTGAGGAGAAGGTGGAAGGCCGTCTCCAGTGGTGGCTGGAGTTGCCCGAGGGGCCCGCCCCGAAGCGTTTCCTCGACGATGTCGCCGAGGATGAGGCCGAGGAGGATGAGTCGCTTCAAGAGCTCGTGCTTCCCCTGGCGCTGGAGTTCTCATGGCTCACGCGGCTCGCCCGCGTCTGCTGGGAAGGTTCCGGGCCGTCACCCGACATCCTGCTCTCCCTCAACGGGGTGCCCTTTCACCCGCTCTCCGCGCTGCCTGCTCGCACCTGGGTGGAACTGCCCGCGGACATCGGGGCCCGGTTGCGCGAGCACCTGCTCTCCAGTTCCTTCGTCCATGCCTCGAAGGACGGGCGCACCTGCATCCTGCTCGTCCAGGAGGAGGGGATGGAGAACAAGCCATCGCTCCTGCACAACCTCTCGGTGGAGGACATCCTGCGCTACTGGTCGTTCTTCACGGATGAGCAGAAGTCCACCTTCCTGGAGGAAAAACTGCGGGCCACGAATGCCGCGCGTGAGCCGGCGAAGCAGGGCCGTGGGCCCGAGGCACCGAGCCTCTTCGACCGCTTCGCGGGCATCTTCCACGCCTTCCACCAGTTCGAAGCCCGCATGACGGATGCCCTCTCTCACGGGCGTGAGCATGAAGCAGTGACCCGGCTCTTCGGCGCGCGCCACGACTCGCTCGGTACCCTCGTGGAGCGTCTCCGGGAGGACAAGGCCTTCGACTCCATCCACCGCTACGTCATCTTCCTCACCGCACGACAGATGTTGCAAACCCTGGCTTCAAGCTTCCCGGACTTCTTCACCACGAATCGGGAGCGGCACCGGCAGCTGGAAGCCCTGCTCACGCCACTCGCGCAGCTTCGTGACACCCTCCAGCTCGGGGGGACGCCAGAGGAGAACGCCGCGTTCCTCGAATGGTTCGAGCGCGCCTTCCTCGCCCGGGCCCGTGAGGAGGTGGTGGCATGAAACCCATTCAGCCCCTCTCCCTGGAGAGCGCCCGGAAGCTCATCGACTTCAAGAGCCAGAATGTCTCGACCTCCGCTTCCATCGCGGAGACCCAGCTGGAGGGGGCCGTTGCCCTTCACAACATCCTCGCCCGGGAAGGTGTCGCCTACCTCGCCGACGAAGTGGGCATGGGCAAGACGTACGTGGCTCTGGGCGTGGTGGGCCTGCTGCGCCTCTTCCACCCGGAGCTGCGCATCCTCGTGGTGGCACCCACCACCAACATCCAACAGAAGTGGCAAAAGGAGCTGAAGAACTTCACCCGGAGCAATTGGCTCCATCGGGATCAGCGCATCCGGAGCGTGGAGGATCTCCCCTGCCGGCCCTACGCGAGCTGCGAGAGCCTGCTTGATTGGGGTCAGAAAGCCGCGGCGCGCCCGGAACAGGACTTCTTCGTTCGTCTCACCAGCTTCAGCCTTCCCCTCGGTGAGCAGGGACAGTCCTGGGAGGATCGCCGGGAGCGGCTCCGGAAGATCGCGCCCCACTTCCAGCCCGAGCTCTTCGATTTGCGCGGAGGCGGCGACAAGCAGCGCTTCAAGCGCGCCTTCGCCCAGACGCTGAACGGGTTGCTCCCGCATTACGACCTGGTCATCGTGGACGAGGCACACAACCTCAAGCACGGCAAGGATTCCCATTCCTCACGCAACCTCCTGCTGTCGCTGGCTCTTGGCAGCTACCCCCAGGAGCAGCTGGAAGGCGCCTCGCCGTATTACGGGCGCCGGTTCGATCGCGTGCTGTTCCTCTCCGCCACTCCCTTCGAGAGCGACTACCGCGAGCTATGGAGGCAGCTCGACCTGTTTGGTTTCGGGGATCGCGCTCGCGCCTTGATGGAGGAGGGGCTCTCGGATTCCGAGCGGGAGACCGTCGCGGCGCGCTTCCTCATCCGCCGTCTGACCGGTCTGCGCATCGCGGACAGCCAGCACACCAAGAACATGTACCGTCGCGAGTGGCGTAAAGGAGGATGCGAGAGCCCGGACCAGCCGCTCGACATCCCCACGGCGAAGCAGCGCCTCGTCGTCGCACTGGTGCAGAAGAAGGTGGCCGAGGTACTCAATCAATCGCGTTTCGGCGCGTCCTTCCAGATGGGCATGCTCTCCTCCTTCGAGAGCTTCTGGAAGACGGCGAAGCGCAAGGTGACTCCCGACGCCGAGGACACCAGCGCCTTCGATGGGAGCGAGCAGGCGCAGAACGCCACCGAGCGGGAGGGCATCGACACGCCCTCCGTCGACAAGCTCGCCGAGTCCTACCGGCGGCGCTTCGGGGAAGCGCTGCCACACCCGAAGATGGACGCCGTCGTCCGCAGCCTCGCCCACTGCTTCCCGTCAGGGGACAAGGCGCTCGTTTTCGTGCGCCGTGTGGCGAGTGTTCCGGAGATGCGCGGCAAACTTTGTCGCGACTACGATCGATGGCTCCTGGGAGAACTGCGCCGGAAGCTCGTGCCGGTGCTGCACGACGAGCTTGAGCAGGCCTTCCGGGGTTATGAGCAGGAGCGCACGCAAGCCCGGCAGTCCGACCGTATCGAGATGGATGGCCTGCCCACGGATACGCACCAGGAGGACGTTGCGGCAGACGATGTGGGTGGGAACGACACCTTCTTTTCGTGGTTCTTCCGAGGCGAAGGGCCGCGCAACCATCTCTCTGGCGCTTCGTTCCGGAAGAACCGGCTGATGAACGCGGGCGCCTCGTACTCCATTCTCTTCGAGGACAACTCGGTCATGGAGTTGCTCGGTACACGCGGCCCGGTCGTCGAAGCGCTCGCCCAGTCCTTGTGGCAGCCGGTGGAATGGGTTCGCACGGAATCACGTGCCCTGGCCTACGCCGCCTATCGTCGAGCGACTGGCCGGCAGACGAAGGGGTACCCGAGGCTCAAGGTGTTTCATGCCTATCAGGAGGCCGCGCTCCAACTTCTCGTGCGCTCTCCTCATGCCTCGACGCCTCGTGAGCTCTCCGCACGCGCGGATCTCATCCGGCGTGAAATGTTCAAGGGCTCGGATCTCGTGGCCGCGGCTCAAGTGCCCTCGGACTTCCCACCTCCGGATGAGCAGCTCGATACGCGCACCTTCTTCACCGAGCTACGCACGCGCTCGGTGCTCCGCGAGGAGCTATGGCCTACCTCCCGCGCGAACGGCTTCCCCGAGCAGTATCGGGAACAGGAGCAGCGGCGCCAGCTCCTTTCCTGCGTGGTTCGGCTGGGCCATGCGTCCATCGACCTGTGGGTGCTCGCCGTCAACAGGCTGGGGACGATGCGCCTGGGCCGTCAGGGCCGCGAGACGGGAGAGCGCGTGGACACCTATATTGAGGAGCTGTTGAACCTCCTCGAGGCGCAGCGGCTCCAGCCAGGGCTGAATGCCTGGCGCGAGCTGCACGAGGTGGCGCGTAATCATGAGCTCATCCTGTCCACGAATTTCCCGGAGGCACGGCAGGCGAGCATCCCGGAGCTGGCGCGTGTCTTCTCGCGAGCCCTGAGTGCACAGACCCCTGTCGGGGGCATGCATGGCGGAGTGAACAAGACACTCGTCACGCAGTTCCGCATGCCAGGTTATCCCCTCGTCCTCATCACCACCGAGGTGCTGCAAGAGGGAGAGGACCTCCACACCTTCTGCTCGCGAATCATCCACTACGGTATCAGTTGGACGCCGTCCGCCATGGAGCAGCGGACGGGTCGCATCGATCGCATCAATTCCCAGGTACACCGGCGGCTCGATGGTCGGCAGGCTCCCGCGGAACCCGGAGAGTTGTTGCAGGTGCAGTACCCCTATTTGGCGGAGACCGTGGAGGTCCTCCAGGTCGAACGTGTCTTCGAGCGCCTCAATCGTTTCCTCCGGATGACCCATCGCATCGCGGTGACACGTGATCTGGATTCCCAGCTTCACACCCGCGATGAGTTCGTCCGCACGCGTCGGGACATCGAGCCCATCACCGAGCGCTTGGTGACGGCGTTCCCCGTCAAGCCGGAGCTGCTCCAAGGGACGCGCGTCGTCCCGGAGGAACTGTTGGAGCACGGGGCGCGGCTGCTCACGCATCTCGACGCGCTCTGCACCGCACTGGAGCGGGAGAACCGCGTCCTCTGGCATTCGCGTGAACCGGGCCGGGCGGACCGTCATCTCACGACCTACGTGGCGGATGGCACGATGCTTCGCGCTGATGACCCGCGCTCCCAGGATGGGACGCGCGTCCGGCAACAGCCGGTGGTTCTGTCCCTACGACCCGCCTCGGTGGCGGGCTTCACCATGCTCCGGGCCGTGAGCCCCGTGGGTTGCGTCGAGCTCGATGGCGCCAGACGTCTCGAACTCGCGCGCAGCCAGGGGCGGTTCCCAGGTGTACGGCTGTGCGAGGTCTCAACGGGCGACGTGGATACCTACACACTGACGGCGGAGGCTGACCTGCTCTTCGACCCCACGTGGACGGAGGCCGAGGAACTGTTCGCCCTCATGTGCAACGTCAGCCTCGCGGCGGACGCAGCGGAGCGGATGCTGCTCGAGGAACAGGACGCGCCTTATTCGCAGTTCCAGGATGATCTTGGCCGGGAGGTCCGCCGTGCCTCGAATTAAGAAGCTCCTCCAGGCAAGCCGTTCCGACCCCGGTGCTGGCCCCACGCTCGAGTGGAGCGCCCACATGGTCACGGTGGTCTTCCCGAGTGGCCGCAAGCAGGTGGTGCGCTATCAACTCGACGAGACGCACGCGCACTTCACCTCCACTGTGCTCGGAACGGTCCTCGCACGGAACTTCGGCGTAGAGGAACTCGCGAAACGGGCCCTCCAACGCAACAGACGGGTGGAACTCGCCGGATTCAGGCTTGGGACGGATGACCGCCTCGAAGCATGGTGCAGTCTGCCGCTGGCAACACTCAGCCCGACCGAGGCACGTTTTGCTATCCGGACGCTCGCCTATGAAGCGCACATGCTCGCGGAGGAACTCCAACGGGAAGTCTCGGGCTGACGAGACATGTCGATTTTTCTCGAACGTTTCGACCGGGATTATGTCGGTTTCGTCGTAAGGACAGAGGCATTACTTCGTCCTCTGCCGGCCCGAACAGCTCGGGACGGGATGAACCGACAGCCGTGAACACTGTGGATGGTGGAAGTCTCACATGCGCCAGAACCGCCAGCCAGGCACCGGGCAGTTCGCCTCGCACCGCACGCCAGGGCTGGTGCTTTCGCTCTGCTCGGACGCATCGCCCCTCCTTGCCCGGGAGGGGCGGCCGGGGCTCAGAGGTTGACCGGGGCGTACTCGAAGGTGGGGGCGGCGAACAGGTCCGTGTCGGGAATGGGCGTCGAGACCAGGCTGGCCGCCACCAGCTTCAATTCGTACATGAGGCCGATCGCGGGCCGGAGCCGGGTGTCGGATTTGCTCTGGGGGTCGGCCTCGCTGTTGAAGGCCTTGTGCAGGGCCCGCAGCAGGCTGGTGTAGCCGTAATTGAACTGCTCGGCGAGGTAGCGCGCCCTGCTGCCCGCCGGGTAGTCCACCGTCTTGGCATTGGCATACAGGTTCCAGATACCGGCGGGGTTGAGCTCCACCGGAGCACCGGAATAGGACCAGCCGGTGGGCTCGGACGGGTCGGCCACCAGCATGCGCCCGTAGACGATCTGCGCCAGACGGTAGAAGTGGGCCAGCCCCTTGTCGGGCTCCCTGGGGGACTGGGTCGTGCCCTCGCCCTGCTCCACGATGAGGTTCAACCCCCTCCGGGCGTCTTCCAGGTTCCGGATGGGGAAGAGCTGGTCGGCGGGGAACCAGGTGTTGTCCACCACCTGCCGCCCCGGCTTGCCCGTGAGGAGCTTCTGCCCCTCGGCCTCGAGCTCCTCCATCTTCTGGATGATGGCCGCGTAGAACTCGCCGATGGTGGCGAACTCCGGCTGCGGCTGCTCCTCCCGCCGCAGGGCGTCGAACATGGCCAGCTTCGGCTGCTTCACGGGGAAGTTGAGCTTCGTCTCCGGCTCCTCGATGACCATGAAGGTGTTGAAGACGAGGCCTCGTGTCAGCTTCTCCAGTCCCACCGTCAGCCCCTCGTGGATGCCCATGGGCAGGGGGCCCGGGAACACCGGGATGAAGCCCGGTTTGTCGATCTGCGGAGAACCCCCGATGGCGTTGAGCACATTGGCGGCGATCACCATGTGCAACATCTCCTGGATGACCACGGTCAGGAGAATCTGGGAGGCCGCGGCGTTGTAGCCCGGTTTGATGGAGTAGAGCGCCGTCAGGTACGCGGGAATCGTGGCGTGCTCCAGCTCGATGGCCGCCTGGAGTTGAGCGCGCAGCCCCTGGACGTCACGCGTCTCTTGAATCTGGTCGACTACTTCGCGCCGGATCTTGAGCATGGGTCTTCCTCTTTCGGACGTGTCGTCAGTGGTGGGTCACTTCTTGCGCTCGGTGCTGCCCAGGGCGCGGTTGAAGCCCTTGGCGAAATGCGTCTTGCTGCTGGAGGTGTCCACGGTGTCGGCGGTGGTGGCGGCCCGAGTCTCCGGAGCCGCCGGGGAGGGCGCCGCCGCGGTGCGCGCCGGAGGCACTACGCCCAGGGGGTGCTCCTCCTGCTGCGACAGCTGCTTCAGCCACTGGATGATCATCCGCTGCTTCGGCTTGGACAGATCCCTCGTCACCGGCATGTAGTTGGGGTTGTGGATGTCCAGGGAGAAGGCGAGCTCGAGCAGGTTGGCGTGCCGCTTCACGGACTCCAGGTCGGACAGCTTCACCAACCGGTTGCTCATGATGGGATAGAGGTTGCCGTATTGGACGAAGATGGGCTGGATGTGCTTCTCCCAGGTGGGCCGGGCCGGTGCCTTGAAGGCATCCCGCACGTGCAGCACGATGTAGTCGTAGGGCGAGCGCGCCGTGTTGCCCTGGCCGGGGAGCCGGTAGTCGATGAGGTAGATCTGCCCGTCGATGTACTTGCGCGGGTTCTTGGGGTCGCTCGTGGTGATGCGGATCTCGACCTTGCCGTCCTTCTTCGAGGTCTGGGGCGGCTCGGGCAGTTGCACCGCCTCCATCGGTACGCCGATGTCCGGGATGGGCGCCTTGGGGGCATTGGGATCACCAGGCGAGCCGCCGCCCTGATTGGGAATCCTGCCCAGCTGCGCCAGTTGGATTGTGGCCTTGTGCGGGGCGCCGTACCGGGTGGCGTAGATGGTCACCCGGGTCTCGCCCGCGCCGTCGATGCGGTGCACCGCCGGCTCCGCGCACGTGAACAGCCCGTCGGCGCTCTCGCGGATGGCGACCACGCCGTGACCCAGGTCGAGCCCCGTGTTGCCCGGGTTGGGGGTGGCATTGACCACCAGCGCCAGCGGTAGCTCCCTGGCCCGTTCCAGCTGCTCGGGCGTGAGCGTGGCGGCGAAGACACCTCCGCTGGTGTGCAGCCAGCGCGGGTCCCGGTAGGGAATCTCGGCCACCACGTCGAACGTCTTGGGAGTGACCGGGGTGTTCTCCTGGATGGCCGCGTCGCGCAGGATGCCCACGCTCAAGCGGCCCATGTCACTGGAGGTGCCGGTGCCGTCGGTGATGGGCAGCGCGTTGGACAGATCCAGGAAGAGCGTGCGGGAGGCGGCGTCCACCTGCCCGCTGAAGTAGGTGATGCCCGTCCAGGAGATGGGCAGGTTGCTGCCGTCGGGCGCGGTGACATTGCTCGCGGGCGTGAAGCGCCGGCCCAGCACGAAGGACGAGGGCTCTCCTGGCAGGTACGGCCCGAGGGTGCCCACGACGGTTCCGAGCGTGAAGCGCGGGTGGCTCGCCTTGCCCTGGTAGCCGAAGGTCGCCATGCGGATGGAGAGCCGCTTTCCCGTCGTCGCCGCCTGGAGCTGGCGCAGGAAGGGGCTGGAGCGCAGCCCGTCCTTGTCCCACGTCACCTCTTCCAACACGGATTGGAACGAGGACGAGGCGGCCATGTCATTGGCCTGGCCCTGGGTGCGCATGAACCACAGGTCCCGGAAGGCATGGGGCTGGTAGCGGCCGCCGAAGAAGGCGGGCACCTTGCCATCCGTCAGCCGCACCTCCAGTCCCCACGGCGCGGAGGCCAGCTGCCACTGCGGATCGATGTCGACGAGCTTTCCGCTCGTCCGCTCGGTCGAGCCGCCGATCAACATCCCGATGACGGGGTCGCGCTTCGGGTCATCCGTGAAGGAGCCGTCCTCATACCAGACGCCCGTCACCCGGCAGTCCAACAGCCGGAAGGCCCCCGAGCCGGTGGGATTCCACCAGCCGTTCAGGCCGGATTTCGACTGGAACTCCTGGAAGGACGGCTCGAAGGTCGCGTTGTCGAAATGGCGGACGTCGTTGTTGACGGTCGAGACGTCCGCCTGGAAGGTCCCGGAAAACACCAGCCGGACCCTGTGTAGGAAGCTCATGTCTGCTCCTCGGTGAACCCTTGGACGCGCACTGCTTCCCGGGCCGGGTCGCGGTGCGCTGGAAATGTCTTTCAGCTCCACGAACGCGACAGCCCGAGAACATGGCTCGGACAAGGCGTGAAGCTAGAAAGAGGCATTCCGTGCTGTCAAGGATTCACCGGCGAGCGGCTTGCTCACTTCACCAGCGGCACGCCCAGGTCCTGGAGCACCTTGAAGTCGAACACCAGCATCCCGCCCCAGGAGAAGGCGCCGCCGTTGGCGAGATCGAACTGGGCGAAGGGCATCACCGAGAGGATGTCGAGGAAGCCCACGCGGGGCCCCACGCCGAGCTGGAGCGGACGGTTCCCGGCGCCCTCCACGCGCTTGGACCAGAAGAGGTGCGCTCCGGCGCCGAACTTGAAATGCCGGGCCCACGAGCGCGCGTAGGGCGCCCAGTCCATCGGCCGGAAGTCGAGCGCCGCGTAGGGGCCCAGGTGCTCGGCCGCGAAGAGGTTCACCGAATCGCCATACACTCCGGCGGACCAGTACCAGGCGGGCACCTTCAACGCCGTGCCCTTCTCGTCGAAGCGCCACTCGCCGAGCGAGCCCCCGAGGTGCAGCCCGAGCCCCGTCGAGCCGACCCAGCTCCCCTGGTACCGGTACCCCAGGGCCAGCGGGCGGATGAAGAACTGCAACCGGCGGCCGAGCGGGTTGGGATCCTTCCACTCCGAGTGGGCTGTCTTCTCGGGGCACGGGGCCTGCTCGCCGCGCTCGTCCCGGGGATTGGGCAGACGGCAGGTGTCGCACTCGTCCCCCACGCCATCGTCATCCGCGTCCGCGTGCTCGCCGTTCTTCGCCGGGACGAGCGGGCAGAGGTCGCACGCGTCTCCCGCTCCATCCCCGTCGCTGTCCTCCTGGCCGGGGTTCACCTCGAGTGGGCAGTTGTCCGCGCACGCCTCCATCTGCCCGGGATGGCACGCGGGTGCCTCCGTCTGGCCTGGAGGCAGGTCCGGGACACCATCCCCGTCACTGTCGGCGGCGGCCGGTGGAGTCTGCGCGGCGGCCGGAGCCAGCGCGAGCAGGAGGATGGCGGTCAGGGTGAGCGGAGCGGAGCGCATCAGAGGCAGAGTCCGAAGACGTTGGCGTCACCGCACAGCAGCGAGTGCTCGGCGGCGGGAATGCGGCGGATGGTGGCCTCGTCCTGCACCCACGAGGGCAGCCGGTCGCGGGTGAACTGGTCCGGGACGAGCGTGTCGCCCTCCACGGTGATGGCCTCCGCCGTGCTGGGGAAGTGGGGGAGCCGGAACACCGTCTTCAGGTTGTTGCCCTGGACGATGCGGATGAAGTCGAGCTTGCGCAGGGGCTCGAAGTAGCCGGTCGAGGTGGCCCGGTACAGCGCTCGCGCCCGCTCGAGCATTCCCCTGTCGATGTGTTGGGAGAGGTCCTCGGGCGCACCGGGCGCGGGCAGCAGCCCGGCGTTCATCCACGTGGCGTCGAGGAGCAGCTCGGGCCGGTTGGAGTTGTCCCGCGTGACGCTCCAGCGCGGCAGCATCTGGTAGATGGCGGGCCAGGTGCGCACCACCTCCTTCGGGATGGAGCTCTTGAAGAAGGTCCCCTCCAGCAGGGCCACCAGGGCATTCACCGTTCCGAAGAAGGGGACGCCCACGAAACACACGCCCTGGACGAGCCGTGCCATCTCCTCGGCGCCGAGGCGCAGGGCCGCCGCCAGGACGACGAGCCCTCCCTGCGAGTGCGCCACCAGCCGCCAACGGTCACCGCGTGGGGCCTCGGCCTGGAGGAGCTCGGCGAGGCGCTTGCCGCTGTAGCGGATGTCGAGCCGCCAGTCGTAATCGAAGAAGTCCCACTTGGGGAACGCGTGCGCGAAGGGCTCGTAGGCGAGCGTCATGTGCCCGCGGGCGACGAGCGTGTTGCCGAGCGGCTCGAGGGCGTCGGGATCCACCCCGTGCTTGCACCGGAGGAGCTGCGCGGCACCGGCCTGGGTGAGCAGCTCGAAGATGGTGGCGGCCCGTGCTCCCGCGGAGCTCTCGTAGAGCACTCCCCCCGTGCCTGGGATGACCATCTGGCGGCGTGGCATCTGGCTTCCCCCCTGCTGCTCGGGGAAGCCAACACCCAACCCGCGCGGGGGGCCAGTGCCATGCGCCCGCAACGGCCATCACCTGACAGAGCGCGGCCGGGATGTTCAGCGCTCACTCCTTCAATCGGGCGAGGGGGCCCGTGCCGTCATCTCCGAAGCGGCTCACCTCCACGCCCACCGAGTGCAGCAGGGAGATGAACAGGTTGGCGATGGGCTCTCCGCCGTAGCGCACGTGCCGTCCGGGCGTCACCGCGCCCCCGCCGCGCCCCGCGAGCACCACCGGCATGTCCGTGTGCCCGTGCGAGTTGCCGTCCGCCACCTCGCTGCCGAAGTACACCAGGGAGTTGTCCAGCAGCGTCGCATTTCCCTCCTGGACCGACTTCATCCGCTGCAGCAGGTAGCTGAACTGCTCCATCTCCCAGCGGTCGATCTTCGCGAGCGCCGCGTGGTTCTCCGGCTGGTGCTGGTGGTGCGAGTACGTGTGGTGGCCGCTCGTCAGCCCGAGGAAGTCATACACCCGGTCGCTGCGCGCATTGCCGAGCATGAAGGTCGCCACCCGCGTCAGGTCGCACTGGAAGGCGAGCACCATCAGGTCGCACATCACCTTCGTCTTCTCGCGCACGTCCTCCGTCCGCTCGGGCCTGGGGCCCTTCGAGCACGTGGGGCCCTGCTGGTCGAGCGCCGCCACGCGCAGCTCCAGCTCGCGCACGCTGGTGAAGTACTCGTCCAGCTTGCGCCGGTCCCTCGTCCCCAGCCGCTGCTGGAGTGCCCGCGCGTCCTCGTTCACGAAGTCCAGGATGCTCTGCTCGTAGGCCTTGCGCTTCTCGATTTGCGCCCGCGTCGCGTCCGGGTCGAAGCCCGAGAAGAGCCGGTCGAACACGGCCCGCGGGTTCGTCTCCTTGGCGCGGGGGCTGGTGGGCCCCGCCCAGGAGATGTTGCGCGCGTAGGCGCAGCTGAAGTGGGCGTCGCAGGCGCCCGTTCCGTCGCCTCCGTCGTTGCCCAGCTCCAGCGAGGGCAGGCGCGTGTACGGCCGCAGGGCCCTGGCGGCGAGCTGATCCATGGAGACGCCCGCGCGGATGCCGTCCTGGCTGTCCGTCTTGACCACCTTCACGCAGGAGAGGAAGGCGCCCGTGCCCGCCGCGTGGTGGCCGAACTCGTCCGGCCGTCCCGGCTCGTGTGACAGGCCGGAGAGCACCAGCACGTCGTTCTTCACCGGCGCCAGCGGTTGCAGCGTGGGGGACAGCGTCCAGTTGCGCCCGCTCCCGCCCGGCGTGAAGTTCGGCATGAAGAGGCCGCAGGGCACGTAGAAGACGGCCAGCCGGCGCGGGGTGGCTCCGGGTTGCGCCGCCCGGGCCACGGGAGGCTCCATCTGCTCCAGCACGGGCAGGGCCATCAGCGCCCCCAGGCCCCGCAGGAGCGTCCGCCGTGACAGCTTGGGGTTCTTCATCGTGAGCCCTCCTCGTTCGTGCCCTCCGCCTCCCCGCGGCGGTGGGTGAAGGCCTCGCTCTGGATGAGGGAGAGGATGAGATCCGACAGCTTGCTCCCGTGCGCTCCGGCCTTGCTCGCGACGTCCTCCAGCGTGCAGGCGTCCGCGCTCGTGGGCCCGCGCCCCAGCCCGTAGGCGAGCAGGTGCCGGGCGATGCAGTGCTCCAGCTCCGGGTCCGACTCGAGGAGGGCGCGCAGCTCCACCCCATCCTTGAAGTGGAGGCCTCCGGGCAGCTCGCCGCTCGGGTCCACGGGGGCGCCGCTCACTTCTTCCTTCTGCCGCCACGCGCCCACCGGGTTGAAGTTCTCCAGCCCGTAGCCGATGGGGTCCATCATGCTGTGGCAGCCCGAGCACGACGGGTCGCTGCTGTGCTGGGCCATGCGCTGCTTGATGCCCATGCGCGGGTCCACCGGCGGCGGCAGGCCCTCCACGTTGGGCGGAGGAGGCGGTGGGGCCTTGCACAGGAGTTGCTCGAGCACCCAGAGGCCGCGCTTCACCGGAGAGGTGCGGTCCGGGTGCGAGGTGACGGCGAGGATGGAGCCCTGTCCCAGCAGGCCCGCGCGCTCCGGGTGCTCGGAGAGGCTCACCCGCGTCATCTGGCGGGTGCCCGGAGGGGGCAGGCTGTAGTGCCGGGCGAGCCGGTCGTCCACGTAGGTGAAGTCCGCGTCCAGCAGGTTTCGCACCGGGTGCTCACCGAGGAGGAACTCGCGGAAGACGAGCCGCGTCTCCTGGCGCATGGCCTCGCGCAGCGAGTCGTCGAAGGGGTAGAGGAGCGGGTCCGGGTGGAACGAGTCGAGCGCGCGCGTGTACAGCCATTGCCCGGCGAAGTTGTCCACCAGGGCCTCGGCCTTCGGGTCCGCGAGCATGCGGTGCACCTGGCGCTCCAGCTCGCCGGGGTCGTGCAGCGTCCCCGCGTCCGCCGCGGCCAGGAGGGCCTCGTCCGGCAGGGTGCTCCACAGGAAGTAGGAGAGGCGGCTGGCGAGCTCGTGGTCGTTGAGCGGGTGTGGCGCCGGGGAGGCCGGGTCCGGGTCCAGCTCGACGCGGTAGAGGAAGTGCGGAGAGAGGAGCACCGCGCGCAGGGCCAGCTTCATGCCCGCGTCGAAGCCATCGCCCCGCGCACGGGCGAGCGGGAGGAAGGCGAGGAGCCGGTCCACCTCGGCCGGGGTGACGGGCCGGCGCCAGGCGCGGCGGGCGAAGCGCTCCAGGATGAGGCGCGCGCAGGGCCGCGGGTCCGCCGGGTCGGGCGAGCAGGTACGCATCCGGGGCCAGGCGGCCTCCACGAGCTTCTCCGCCGCGGCCGAGTACTTCTCCATCAGCAGCGGCCCCAGGCTGAGCACGTCCGCGTTGTTGTCGAAGCCGTAGCCGTGGTCGTCGGCGGGGAAGTCACGCGCCGGGCGGGTGGTGTCTCCCAGCAGGTCGCGGACGGTGTTGTCGTACTCGGCGCGGTTGAGCCGGTGCAGCGTGACGCGGCCGGGATCCCTCGGGCCCTGGCAGGCCGGATTGCCGGACTCGGGGGGCTCCGTCTGGGGTTGCGTGGGGGGTAATACCTTCGCTTTCGGCAGCTCGTTGCTCGGGCAGCCGGCGAGCAGGAGCACACAGGCCGAGCCCGCCAGCACCTTCCGCCAGCCGTGTGGAGACTGCTTGGACACGTCGGACCTCCTCAATCGGGAAGGTCCTGAGCAATTTCCTCACCAGCCCCTCCATTCGTGCTGGAGGGATGGGGGGGTGTCGGAAACTCATCGGGGCCGTGGGTAGGACATGGGACGACGAGGGAAGCGGCGTGTCCCACGTGGCCGCCGCGCGCGTCACCGTGGGGCGCGTGCGTTCACGGCTCGCGGCATGATGGGCTCCTCGAAAGGAGAGGACATGCCGCACCGTTTCGTACGCCGTTGGGGAGGGCTGCTCGTGGGCTGCTGGCTGCTTGGGGCCTGTGCGAGCACGCACGGCCGTGGAGCCCCGAGTCAGTATGCGCTCGATTCACTGCGGGCCAGTTGCCTGAAGAACCCGCTCTACTGCGCCACCGTGAGTGGACGGGAGGTGGCCACCGGGCCGGTGCAGACGGTGGGGGCGGCCGTGGCGTCCGCCGCTGCGGTGGGCCACGCGCTGACTCCCGAGATGAAGACCTCCCTCAAGGAGGAGATGGAGAAGTGCGCGGACAAGGCGCGCACGGAGGTGTTGTCGCGCCTCAAGGGGACCTTCGCGGGGTTGGTTCCCAAGGCGGCCGAGTGCAGGGCCATGACGGTGGATGCACAGGGCCGGAGTGTGACGTGGGCCATCCGATTGGGACTGGAGATGCACGAGGTGGCCCTGGCATGCGCACAGGCGAAGCTGGGTGAGCTGCGCCTGAAGTTCAGCCTCAAGCCGCGCTACCGGTTCAACCAGGAGACGAAGGAGAAGTCCCTCATCACCCCCGAGGAGAAAGCGGAGTTGCTGCGGCAGGGGGGTGAGCAATTGAAGGGGACGCTGGAGCCGGATGTAGTCATCCACACGGGGGACCCGCTCCTGGTGCTGGTTGTCTACGACTTCAAGTTCCGCTGTGTGGGCTTCGAGAAGGAGCCCGAGTGGAGGAGATACCCCGAGGGACACCGTTACGCAGGTCAACTCCAGGGCGATATATACCGGGACGCATTTGGACCCGAGGTCCACCTGATTGGTCCTCGGAAAGGAATGTTCTGGTGAGCGAGCGTTACCCGACAATCCGCCTCCGCACGAAATCCAGAGGCTATTGGATACACGAGGGCTTGCGGCTGGACTTCTACATGCGTCGGCCGCACACGCAGATGGCTCGGGCGGTGATGCGCTCGATGGACACCTATCTGAACGCTGTGGGCGCGGAGCATTTCGCCTTCTACGTGGACGATGAGGGCGATTGCCAGGAGCTCGATGCGGAGGGCTGGGCGTTCATCCGGCGCCATCTGCTGGAAGATCCCTGGCCTCGCGTCATCCTGATGGAAGGCTGTACGGTGGGGCCGGAGCAGTACCGCTTCGAGTACCAGGGCAGGCGGATTGACGATCCCAAGTGGCGAGGCTCGGACAAGTACGCGTGCGCGGCCTCGTTCTGGCTGCCCACGGAGTACCTGGAGGAGCACGGCCCAGAGTGCGTGCGCGCGCTGGCGCTGGACCTGGCGGCCCCCTTGCCCTTCTGTTCCGGCAACGGAGGCCTGGCCTTCCTGGGCCCGAATGACGCCGTGGGTGTGACAGAGGAGATTCGCGAGCGGTGCTTCCGCTACCCGGGCATGGACATCCCCGCTGTGGAGTCCTTCTCGTACAACATCGGCACGCGGGTGCGCGGCCCCTCGTGGCTGACCTTCCTGGGCCAGCCGGTGTTGGGCGAGCTGGGCGGCGTGGAGGCCCTGCGTGCGCGGCTGCACTCGCCGGGAACCACGGTGCAGGACCTGGACGGAGGACGGGCGGTGGTGACGCTCGGAGAATGGCCGGATTCGGGTGACACCGAGCAGGGCCGCACGTTGCCCGCCTACCGTGAGCTGGCGCGCGTGCTGGAGCCCTGGCACTACGAAGGGCCCGAGTACGACAAGGACTTCACTCCAGAAGAGCGGCGCCGCTGGGAGCGCCGGTTCCTCGACTGACCTCCGCTCCGCCCTCAGCGCGCCAACTGGACGAGGAAGGTGCTGGCGCCCGGCGCGGGGCTCAGCGGGCCGGTGCCGAAGTCCACCGGCGCCCGGAAGGTGCCCACGAGGGCGCTCTCTCCCTGGCGCGACACGGACAGGTCCACCGGCAGCGCCTGGGCGGACGGGTACGTGTGGCTCCACTGCAGCTGCCCCGTGGGGCGATGGAGCCGCAGCGCGTAGACGTTGGTCGCGCCCGGATAGCCCTCCAGCGTGCCCAGGCCCAGGCCGAAGTCCTCGCCTCCCGTGTAGCGGCCGGCCACCACCACGCCCGAGCCCTGATCCATCTCCACCAGGCCCCACGTGCTGCCCAGCAGCGAGCCCCAGCGCGCGGCTCCCTCCCGGTCATACGCGAGCGCGAAGCCCCGGCTCGTGGGCGCGTCGAGCTCCCGGCCCCCGAAGACGAGCTTCCCCGTGAAATAGCCAGACACCACCACCAGGCCCCCGTGGGCCGCCACGCTCATGGCCACGCCCGTGACGCCCTCGAGCGGCCGCGTCCAGGACGGCGTGCCCTCGGCGGACACCCGCGACAGGGAGGGCACCAGGAGCGGGGAGGGCGGGACGAAGCGGCCGCCGGCCAGGTACAGGTCTCCCGCGTCATCCTGCGCGAGGTCCATGGACACGCCGCGCGCGGAGTCGACGTACACCCAGCGCAGCGTGCCCTGGGCGTCGTACTGGACGAGGTAGGGATTGCTGGCGCCGGTGACGGGGCCGTGGCCGAAGTCCACCCGGCCCGTCAGGGTGCCCCCAGTGGTGATGTGGCCCCGCGTGTTGACGGCCAGCTCCGTGGCGGGGGTGGGCAGGGGGCGGGACCACATCGGTGCTCCGTTCCCATCCATCCGCGCCAGGAAGGCCCCGGGTGGCAGCACGCGTCCGCCGAGCTCCAGCCCTCCGCTCTGCACGCCCGTGAGGAGCACCGTGTCATAGGGCTCGACGGCGAGGGCCAGTCCCCGCACGAATGGGGTGCCCGTGCCCGCGGGCGCGGTGAGCAGCCGCGTCCACAACAGCTTGCCCTGCAGCGAGTATTTGGAGAGCACCAGGGCGGAGGCGCCCGCGGACAGGCCCCCTCCGGAGTCCACGGGGGTGCGGTGGTTGCCCAGGGTGAGGACGTTGCCCCGCGAGTCGTGGACGGCGGCCACGGGCGCGTCCGTCTCCGCCGCGCTGTGCACCGTGTGCACCCACTGCGTCTCGCCTCCGACGGCCCGGCGCGGGTGCTCCTGGCCCTCGGGGTCCTCCGTCCTCCACCCCTCGCCGGCTCCGCAGCCCGCGAGCACGGCCATCGTCAGCAAGAGGATGGATCGCGGGTCGGCTCGCTTCAGGGTTCCGGCCATGACTGCCTCCTGCCGGTCTTCGCCGGCGCTCTCGGGCCAAGGTGGGGGTTGCCCGCCCAGGTCTCAACGGTGAGGACGGCCGAGCGTTCGAGCCTCTTGTCCAAGAGGACATCTCGCCCGTCTGGCCTTCAACAACCCTGGCCGCCACACCGCTTCCAGTTTTCGAGAAGCCGCGCGCCGTGCCGTCGCGCCATGTATGGGTTGCGGAGCGCCGGTGATGAAATGGCGGGAGCCGCGGGGCGCGGGAGGTGCCGTGTGACGGATGCCGAGTGTCTGGAATTGCTCCGGTGGGCCGCGTTGCACTTGCAACTGCGCTACGAGGGCTTCCGCCGCGTGCGCGGGCAGGTGTGCAAGCGCGTGGGCCGGCGGATGAAGGCGCTGGGGGTGCCGGGGCTCGCCGCCTACCTCGCGCGGCTGGAGGCGGACCCGGCCGAGCGGGCCGTGCTGGATGCGCTGTGCCGCGTCACCATCTCGCGCTTCTACCGGGACCCGGGCGTCTTCGAGGCGCTGCGGGAACCGTTGCTGCCCCGGATATTGGAGGCCGCACGGTCCCGGGGCGAGTCCGTCTTCCGGGTGTGGAGCGCGGGGTGTGCCTCGGGGGAGGAGCCGTACACGGTGGCCGTCCTCTTCCGGCTGGGGTTGCGGCCGCGCTTCCCGGACTTCCGCCTGGAGCTGGTGGCCACGGACGCGGACGCCTCGCTGCTGGAGCGGGCCCGCCGGGGTTGCTACCGGCGCGCCACGCTGCGCGAGCTGCCCTCCGGGTGGGTGGAGCAGGCCTTCACCTCCGAGGGCGGGGAGCTGTGTCTGCGGCCCGAGTACCGCGAGGGGCTGGAGTTCCGTTGCCAGGACCTGCGCCAGGGCATGCCCGAGGGCCCCTTCCACCTGGTGCTGTGCCGCAACGTGGCCTTCACCTACTTCGCCCGGCCCGTGCAGCGCGAGGTGCTGGCGCGGCTGGTGGAGCGGCTGGTGCCCGGCGGGGTGCTCGCGATTGGCGCCCACGAGTCCCTTCCCGAGGAGGCCCAGGGCCTCGTGCGCGCCGCGGGGGCGCTGCCCCTCTTCCACCCCACCGGCCCGCGCCCTTGACGCGTCCCGACTTGATGGAAGTGAACAAATCCGTTAATCGCGAGAGTCTCTCATTTTCTGCGGATCCGGTAAGCCCCGGTGCGGGAAGGATGCGAGCCTCATGCGTAAAGTGTTGGGAGCAGTCGCGGCGGTGATGCTGTTGGGCTGTGGTGGCGGCACGCGCCCGGAGGAGCCGGCGCAGGCGGCGGACGGCCTGGAGCTGAAGCAGGAGTCGGGTGGGGTGACCGGCCGCTTCACGCAGGCGGGCACCGAGGCCCTCTTCTCCGCGAAGCAGGTGGAGGAGGGCGTGTACCGGATTGAAGTGCGGCAGAACGGCATGACGCTGACGGGCCTGGTGGACACGGTGAATGGCGTGTCGGACCTGGACGGCTTTGGCGCGGAGACGGGCCAGGACACGCAGATGCTGGACGGGGACCGCGAGGTGCTGTCGGGCCTGTACGCGGCGCTCAACGCGCAGCTGCCCACGGGTGACGCGGCGGCGCCCGAGGCCATGTCCCTGCGGCGCGCGGTGAGCCTCTGGTCCCAGCACCCCACCACGGTGGAGCTGCAGCGCACGGTGATGGGCGAGCAGGGCCGTGGCTACACCATGCTGTGCAGCTACGCGAAGTGCAACGGCACCTGGACGGGCAGCTGCGGCGGTTACTACAACTGGTACTCGTACGCGAAGCACGACTGCCAGCACGGCGGCTTCGACTACACGGGCAACCAGCAGATCGCCCAGCTCGGTGACCACTTCTCGTGCAGCGGCGACGAGTACTACATGAGCGGTGGCTCGTGGGTGTGCGGCGAGCCGGACCACTGGAGCCGCCCGAAGGTGATTGGCATCTGCTTCGGCCGCTGCGGTGGTGGCTGCGGTGGCGACACCCAGTACACGCTGGACGCGACCAACCACGACGGCTGCGTGCGCAACGGCCACGCGCTGGCGAGCGCCTACTGCGACGACCAGTTCGCCTCGGCCAGCGACGACGAGCTGTTCGCGCCGAACTGCTACTGATGATGCGCCAGGTGAACGAGAGGGCGGTGCTGGGCGCCGTGTTGCTGGGCCTGGTGGCCGCTCTCGGTTGTCACTCGGAGTCCCGGAAGACCGAGGCCGCGCGGGCCACGGTGCAGCGCTTCTTCGAGGCGCTGCCCTCGAGGGACTGCGCGGTGCTCGGCCCCCTGCTGAGCGGCAAGGCGGGCGAGGACTGCCGCCAGACGGTGGACGAGATGAACGAGCACGGCCTCTCGCTGGTGGAGGTGCTGGACGCCCGGGTGGACGGACGGGACTCGAACGCGGTGGTGGTGCGGGCGCGGGTGGCGCGGGACGGCCAGGTCCGCGAGCAACCGATGCTGCTGCGCGTGGAGAAGCACCCGGAGGGCTGGAAGCTGAGCCTGTGAGAGAATGGACGAGCGATGAACAACCGGTCCCGTTTCCTTCTACCTCTCGGCGCGGCCCTGCTGTTGGGGGCCGCGGTGGTGGTGCACTTCCTGTTGAGCGGGCCGGTGGCCTCGGCCCCGGCCGGGACGTCGCCTGCTCCGACGGGGTCTCCCGCCGCCGGGTCCACGGCCGTGTCCACGCCTGGGGCGGTGCGGACGCAGCGGGCCGGGCCGGCGAAGTCCGAGCCGGACGTGGTGGCGTCGGAGGGGCGGAGCGCGACGGTGGTGCCGCTGGGTCCTGGGGATGTTGTGCCGGAGCCGGAGGTGGAGAACGCGCCGCCGCAGCGGAACGACCCGATCGAGCCGGAGAAGCCGCAGACGGCGGAGTGGAAGCACGGGAAGCTGGTGCGCATCTCGGAGCTGATGGCGCGGAACGTGGAGCGGCTGGAGGAGGAGAGGGCGGCGGCGGAGGCGAACGGGGACAAGGAGGAGGCGAAGCGTCTGGCGGTGCAGCTGTCGCGTCATCGGGCGAGGCTGGAGATGCTGAACAAGCAGACGGCGGCGCTGGCGGGGCAGGCGAGCCAGGAGCGCGCGGCGCAGTAAGCCGAGCATGAAGCCGTGAGCCGCGAGTGATGCGGAGCGCGGCGAGTGAAGCCGTGAGCACCGCTCCGGACACATCCCCTCTCCCTTCGGGAGAGGGACGGGGTGAGGGTATCGGATGAACCCGGGTTGCGAGCACCCTCTCCCTCTGGGAGAGGGCTGGGGTGAGGGTCTGCGCAGGACCCGAGTGGTTCTGTGCCTCGCGCTGTGGATGCTCGGAGCCTGTGTCCCGACGCCGCCCCCGCCCACGACCCGAGCGGACGCAGTGGTCTCGGGGACCGAGGCCCCGGATGACATGGCGGTGGTGGCACTGTTGGCGAGGCGTGCGCGCTGTACGGGAGAACCACTCACACTGCTGTGCACGGGAGCGCTGATCGCGCCAGACGTGGTGCTGACGGCGGCGCACTGCCTGGAGATCTTCGGGACGGACGGAGCCTACGAGGTCTTCCTCGGGGCGAAGCTGCTGCCCGAGCCCGAGCCGGGAGGCCGCTTCGTCCGGGTCGGGCAGGCGGTACGCCACCCGGGCTACGAGCGAACGAGCCACGCCAACGACGCGGCGCTGCTGCGCCTGGCGAAGCCCGTGGACGAATCCCCGCTCCTCCTGCCCGAGCCCGGGACGTCTCCGTTGGAGCCGGGCCAGTCCGCGCGGGTGGTGGGCTTTGGAGACACGAAGAACGCGAGTGCCCCCGCGGGCCAGCGCCGCCAGGGAACACTGCTCCTGACGAAGGTCGAGGCGGGCGGCTTCCGAGCGGGGCCCGCGCCGTCCATGAGCTGCGTGGGAGACAGCGGAGGGCCGGTGCTGGTGCGAGACGCGGAGGGGCGCGAGCGCCTCGTGGGCGTCACCGCGAGTGGAGACGTGGCCTGCCGCGAGGAGGCCTTCAACGTCCGGGTGGACGCGCTGCTCGAGGACTTCATCCAACCCTTTCTCGCGAGGCACCCGGAGCCGTGGGGACCGGAACTACCCCTCGAGTCCCTCTGTGCCGCCACCTGTACGAGCTCCGAGGAGTGCCCTGCGGGGCTCGCGTGCGAGACGGTGGCGGAGGGAGGAGCGGCGCGCTGCCTGCAGCCTGCGTTGCAGGAGGGCAACTACGGCGCCGTCTGTGCCGGGGATGCGCAATGCGGAGCGGGCAGCATCTGCGCGCGCCTGGAGCCGGAGGGCGAGGATGCGTGCCGCTGCTTCACGCCGTGTGCTCCGGCACCGCTCCCCGAGGAGGCGAGCGGTTGCACGGGAGCGCCGGGCGCGAGCCCCTGGCCCTGGGGGCTGAGTGCGTGGCTGCTGCTCGCCACGCGCTCGCGCCGGGGAGGCCCGTCAGGAGGGGCCGGGGGCTCAGCCGCCGTGGAGGGGCAGGCGCTTGCGCGGGCCGCCGCTGTGGGTGATGTCCATTTCGCTCGGGGCCTTCTTGCGGCCCTGCACGGGCGAGCCGCGCTTGGCGCGCGTCTCCTGGCGCTGCTTGGCCTCGTTGCGGGGATTCTTCGGACGCTCCTCGCGGCGGTAGGCGGCGGCGGACTCGGTGGCGACCGTCTTGCGGTGCGGGCCGTGGCGGTACTGGGCGGCGGCCTCGTCCGGAATCGTCCGGCGGCGCGAGGTGGTGCTGCCCGTCTCGGGCAGGGGCAGCTTGAGGCTCTGGGCCGTCTTGCCCTCGCCGGGCGGACGGCGCCGGCTGACGGAGCGCTCGGTCGTCTTCGTGCGGCCGACGATGCCACCGCTCTTCTTGAGGGCGTGGGCGCTCTTGCCGGCGGGGACGTCACCGATGTCCGAGGCCTTCACCGTCAGGGTGGTGCCCTTGGCCTTGGCGCGTCTGGCACGTGACTGCTGGGTCTTCTCTGGCATGGGTTCTCCCCCCACATGGAGGTAGGGATGGCCGGCCGAACGGCCAGGGGAGGCCGGTCCATCACTGGGGTGTCTGGGTTGTCGGTGGATGCGAGAGCGCTACAGGGCGTTCCCGCGCTTCGTCTTGCGCCGGGTGACGGTCCTCTTGCCGGGCCGCACTTCGGTGGTGGCGGGTCCGAGCCCCACCGGCTCCGTCATGGCGGGGCCGGGGGTGGCCTTGCGCAGCAGCTTCTGCCGGCGAAGGGCCGCGGCCTGGTCGCGCGGCACCGTCTTCTTGCCCCGGCTGACGCCTGGGGCCTGCCGGTTGGGCAACGACTCGTCGACGCTCGTCACCCGCCTCTTGTTCTTGACGCCTGCTTCCCGGGTCCTGACTGCCATAGAGTGGCCTCCTGCATCGGAGGTAAGGACGCCCGGGCGGGTTTTCCATCCCCCCGCTGGCTTCTGCCCATGACGGGCGCCCGCTGGCTCAGCGCCCCATCTCGGCCGCGGCCCGCGGGCAGTCCTTCACGATGGCCTGGGCCTGCGCGTCCCCGTCCTCCGCCTCGCTCAGCGCGCGCGACACCGAGGTGGAGCACTTGAAGGCCGAGGGCGGCGTCTTCGCGTTGCAGCATTTCCACCCGTCCAGCTTCTTCAGGTAGCCGAGCGCCTCGCGCTTCGTGGGCATCACCGCGAACCACACCGAGGCGAACACCATCACCAGCCAGAAGCCCTGCCAGCCCAGGCCGCGCTGCCACTTCTTGGAGAACGGGGGCACGGCCTCCGGCTGCACCTTCTGGAGGCGATCGCCGTAGCGCCGCTGCACGAAGGGCGAGATGACCAGGTCCACCGGGACGAGCACGGCCCGCACGAGGCCGCGCACCGGGCCCGGCGCGCTCCCATCCGTCACCAGCCGCAGGCCCAGGACGCCTCGCCACAGCGTCCACCCGCTCAGCCCACCCGCCAGCGACATGACGAGCCACGTCACCACGCCCGCCACCACGAGCGCCCGGGGCGTCCGGTCCACGTCCAGCGCCCGCAGCGCCCCCCAACCCAGCAACGCCGAGGTGGCCAGGTCCAGAAGGTCCGCGAACCACAGCCGCCACAGGTAGTGGGTGTCGGCCGGTTCGAACTCCGAGGAGAACAGCGCGTCGCTCATTCGCACCCAGCATAGTCCGCGAATCGCGCCCGTCTCGGATTTGTTGCGCGCAGGGGCTCACCCGCCGTCGCGCTCGAACCGCCATGGTGCTCTCCCTCCTCCGCAAGGAGAGGAATGGGCCCGGCGGACGGCACCGTCATCTCAGCGGGGCGCGGATCAGGGCGCTGATCGGCCGCTCGCGGGACGGGAGGGAGACTCGGGAAGGGGCTCAGGAAAGGGGCTCAGGAAGTGCGGCGCGTGCCCTTCGAGAGCTCGTCGATGGAGAACAGCAGACCCTCGCGGGGCGCGGGAGCCGCGGCCGGGCGGGCGGCGGAGCGCTTGGACCTGGTGGGCTTCTCGTTGGCCGTCTCCACCAGGGTGGCCTTCACGGCGCGGCCCGAGAGGTTGGGCAGGGCCTTGAGGGGCGGCAGGTGCACCTTGCGGCAGTTGCGGCACCAGGACTGGGGCCGGCGCTCGCCGCGGATGATGCGCGTGCCGAAGTCCTGCTCGGTGGGGCCGATGTGGCCGCAGCGGGGGCAGCGCGACAGCGCCGTCTTGCCCACCTCCTTCGCCAGCTGCCGCCCGTGCTCCACCACCAGCGCCAGCGCCGCGACGAACCCCAGCTTCTTGGGCGGCGCCGCCGGCTTGCGAGCCCGCTTCTTCCGCCCGCTTCCGCTCTGGACAGGCATCAGGTCCGCCCCGTCGAGAAGGTTGCCCTGCTCAAGGACTCGCAACGCGCCGTTGGTGGTCGAGTGGCTCACGGCTCTACTCATACTAGGGGGGTCTGACACGGCCTGCTGATCGGCCAGGTCGCCCGGCCGCTCCCCTGCCTCCCGGCCCTCCCCGAGCCAGTCCGTCCCCTCTGCCCGGGTCCCCGGAAGCTCCTTCCTGATCGGCCGCTCTCGCCAGCCCCCCACCCGTGCCCACCTTCCAGGAAACGACACTCCAGAGGAGAGCGACATGGCCGATACGCCCACCGGCGGACCCATGAGCCGCAGTGAGAAGCGACACGAATCCCACCTCGGCCGCAGCTATGCCGCCTTCATCAAGCACCTGGCCGAGGTCGGCAAGTTGGAGGCGGGGGTGGTGGAATGTGCGGCGGTGTCGGTCATCAACGCGTTGCTGCACCGCATCCAGCCGGAGGAGGCGAGGGACCTGGAGGCGCAGCTGCCGCGCAAGCTGCTGGAGTTCCTGCCCAGGGAGGATGGGCAGAAGCCGGCGCGGAAGTATGGCCGGACGCGGGACGACTTCCTGCGGGTGGTGGCGGAGGACCTGAGCAAGGACGTCTCCGAGGTGGAGACGATCGTCCGCGCCGTGTTCCTGGGCCTGCGCGAGCACATCTCGGAGGGCGAGGCCCACGACGTGGAGAGCAACCTGCCGCCGGATCTGCAGGACCTCTGGCGGCGCACGCAGTAGCGAAGGGCACCTGCCGGCCGCGCGGCGGACCAACGGGTCCGACCATCAGACCCGTTGCTCCCGGTCGCGGCCGGACCCTCAGGGCGTGCCCGTGTCGCCTCCCGCGGAGGTGGCCGGGGGGAAGACGGGCGTGCCGCCCGGCGTGGTCGGGTCGTGCGGGAGGCTGCCGCGCGGGCTGCGCAGGTAGACGAAGGGCGTGGCGAAGAGGAAGTTGCTCACCCGCGACGTGTAGATGTCCGCGTAGCGCTCCACCTGGCGCGCCAGGTGGCTCTTGTCGTTGCCCGCCCGCGTCAGCAGACCCCAGATGGGGTTGGACAGCTCGCTGGCGGCGCGCGCCATGGGACCCAGCTCCGCGTCGAGCGCCTCCAGTTGCAGGCGCAGCTCGGCGGCGCGCGCGTGGAGCTGCTCGTCCGGGGGCGAGGGCTCGCGCGGGCCGTAGCCCATCCGCCGCCGCTGCAACTCCAGCCGCACCTGGCAGGCCTCGGCCTCCATCCGCTCCTTGTGCTGCATGCGCTCGGCGAGCCGCGCCTCGGTGGCCCGGAAGGCGCTGATGGCGCGGATCTCATCCTCGAGCTCGCGGATGACGAGCGCGGTGCGCCAGCGCAGCACGTTCTTGGTGACGTGCACGTCGCCGAACATGTGGTCGCCCACATAGAGGATCTCATCCCCGCTCATGCCCAGCGAGCGCTCCACCTCCGTGGCGCTGCCGCCGAAGTACGGCACTCCCGGCTTGAGCGGCCCCGAGTGCGGGCGCAGCAGCCCCTCCTGTCCCTGCGCCGTCACCACCTCGAAGAGCGAGGAGCGCGTGGTGAAGAACTCGGGCTTGCGCGCGCTGACGATGACCACGTCGAACAGCTCGCGCCACGTCATCCCCCTGAGGAACGGATCGAACGCCGCGTGCATCATGGGCAGCGTGTAGGCCCACTCGCTGTTGGTGATGAGCAGCAGCTTCTTGCCCGCGTTCTTCTGGTCGAGCAGCGCCAGGGCCGTGTCCGGCTCGGCCAGCACGTAGCGGCCCGGGTCGGCGATGATCTCCGCCTTGAGCGCGCCCTCCATGTGCGTGGCATCCAGGCTGCGGCGCACGTGCTCGTAGACGTCCGTGTAGCCCATGGGGCCGGGGAGCTTGCCGGCATCCAGCAGGTCCACCACCTGGCAGTACAGACACGCCTCGGAAAGTGAGAACAAGGTATTGAGAAAAACCCAGCGCCGCTCGGACAGGTCGATGATGGTGCGGGCGTACTCGTTGCGCTGGGCCTCGAAGTCCATGGGCCGGGTGCCGTGCAGCGCCTTCTTCACGAAGCCGAAGCGGTTGGCCTTGAGGAGGTTGCCCTTCTCGGTGTCGATGATGAGGCCGCGCATGGCCAGCATCGGATCGAACGTGAGGTGGCCCACGGGCCAGCCTTGCGCCACGAGCCGATCGCGCATGTGCTCGTAGGCCCTTTGTTCCCACGCCTCCACTTTGTAATGGATGAGCGTGTAATCCATGTCATAGCCGATGGCTTTGATGGCCCTCATGTTGAGGGTGCGATTACAGAAGAGCCCGCGCTCGGGTGGGGGGGCTGTCAGGTTCCCGGTCATATGCCTACGTTCGTGCCCTGGCCGGTGCCAAAAGTCGATACTTCTGGCGGTGTGGGCGTTGGTGGAGGGCGGGGAGCTGGCCAGGACCCGCCGCTCAGTGAGGGGAGTCGAACATGCGGGGTCTGCCTGGGCTCGCGGTGCTGGTGGTGGCGTTGGTGGCGGGGGGGGCGGGGGCCGAGGACGGGTGGGAGCAGGTCGCCGACGGCGAGGTGACCATCCGGGTCCGCGAACGGGCGGACATTCCCGGCTGCCGGGAAGTCTGGGCGGAAGGCGTGATGGATGCCGGGGTGCAGGACGTCCAGTCGGTGCTCCGGGACCATGAGAGCTTCCGGCAGTGGATGCCCTATGTGACGGAGTCGCGGGTGCTGTCGACGGGGCCCGAGGGAACGCGCGTCACGTACACGAAGCTGGAGCTGCCCGTCATCTCCAACCGGGACTACGTGGTGCGCGTGGTGGACGAGCAGCTGCTGGAGGAGGATGGGACGGGCACGTTCCGCCAGACGTGGGCCGCGGACAACCAGGCGCTGCCGGAACAGAAGGGCGTGGTGCGGCTGCGGCGCAACGAGGGCAGCTGGGTCATCACCCCGCGCGGCGAGGGCAAGGCGCACTTCGTCTACCGCTTCACGGTGGAGACCGGGGGCTCCATCCCCGGCTTCCTGGCGGGGTTCGGCCAGAAGGACGCGGTGATGGACACGGTGCACGCGGTGGAGAAGCGGGCGCGCAAGCTGGCCTCGGCGCGTGTCGCGGCGAGTCAGACGGCGACGGGCGGCACGGGCGGCTCTCCCCGGCCCTTGTAGGGAATCAGGACGTCGGACTCAGGACAGAGGCGCCTCAGGACAGCCCCACCCCGAGCAGCACGAGGGTGAGGGTGCCGGCCACGCCCAGCGTCCAGCCGATGGCGTGCAGCTTGCGGGGAGAGGGCAGGGCCACGCACAGGCCGAGCGCCACGAGGCCCACGGGCAGCAACGCCAGGACGCGCAGGGGGGGGAGCCCGGAGGCGAGCGCCCAGAGGACCGCGGTGGCGAGGACGGCGGCCACCAGGGCCGAGCCCGTGCACCGCAGCCGCTCGCGGTGCGCGTGGGGCCGGTGGCTGGCGATGACGGTGCGCACGGCCAGGGTGGCCAGCCCGAAGGACAGTCCGTAGGTGCCCCAGAGCGTCAGCGCGGTGGAGGCGGGCAGGCCTCCGGCCATGGCGACGGGCACCGCCCAGGCGCTGAGCGCGAGCGCGGCGAGCACCTCGCCCGAGAGGGTGCGCTCCTGCCGGTTCCAGGCGAGCAGGAGCACCTCGCCGCCGAGGATGAGGGGCAGCATGAGGTAGGGCCGGGCCTCGGCGGGCAGGGACAGGGCGCCGAGCACGAAGGCCAGTGCACCGAAGGCTCCCACCAGCAGACCCCACGTCCGGGCGCGGGCTCCCTCCCGCTCGCCGCGGCGCGCGCCCCGGTGGCCGAGCAGCAACAGCAACGGCTCATGGGCGAGCAGGCAGGCGAGCGCGGCCCCGGACAGCCAGAGGGCGCCCGCGGGCGCGCCGGAGACGAAGAGGGCGGTGGCCAGGGGCAGGCCGAGCTGGAACCAGACACCGTGCTCACGGGGGAGGAGTCCCTGGAGGAGCGAGCCCGGGGTGGGGTGGGTGGAGAGAGAAGCCATCGCGTGTCCTCGATCGGGCGGGGAGCCGGGTGAAGTCGCCCACACCCGGAGCAAGGTGTGTTCCAGCGGGCGATCGGGAGGAGTGGGGAGCCCGCCTGCGCAAGGGGTGCACAGGAAGTGATTGGGGCCGCAAAGCTTGCGCGCGGAATCCGGGTTTGCGGGGACGGCGGCGGGAGGCACGGTTCCTGAAACGGGCAGGAACCACTGGCCGCCAGGTCGCTGGGGTGTGCCCGAGAAGTGGGGAAGCGCCATGGACACGTTGATGGACGAGGCACGGACCGCGTTGATGCAGCGACGGAGCAGCCTGCGAGGTCTGCTGCGGCTCAACCTGACAGAGGCCGTTGGGCAGCGGAGCGGGCGGGAGCCGGACCCGGTGGACGAGGCGGGCGAGGAGAGCGCGGAGGAGGTCCGGGCGCGGCTGTCGGAGCGGGAGGAGCGGGAGCTGAGGGACATCGACGACGCGCTGGTGCGCATCGAGCAGGGCCGGTTCGGGCACTGCGCGCGTTGCGGCGGGGCCATTGGCCGGCACCGGCTGCGGGCCGTCCCCGAGGCGCGGCACTGCATGGCGTGCAGCGAGCAGGTGGGCCGCTGAGCTCCGGCCCCGCTCGTCGCCGTCAGGGAGTCGTGGGCACTGTCGCCGTGGGAGCGGCGCCGGACATCCGGAAGCTCCGGGCATGACGTCAAACGCGGGCCGGGCTCCTTCGTTGGAAAGGCAGCGGACGCCATCTCCGGAGTCACCCCGGACGAGATGACCGCGCAAGTGGGTTTTCGCTTGCCTCGAAGGGCACTCGCCACGTAGGTTGTCCCAGTGCGCCCTGGAGCCTGGTTCCTCCTGTCCGTCCTGCTCTCCCTGCCGGCCACGGCCTCCACGCGGGCGGGAGGGCCAGTGCTCCAGCGGCGCACACTCGTCGTCCCCTCGCGGCCCGGGCAGGTGCCTCCGCCGGAGCTGTACGTGGCGGCTGGCGTGCCCACGCTCGTGTTGTTCGATGCACCGCCTCGGCCCGAGGACCCGGTGCTCGTGCGGGAGGAGGGGCGCATCCAGCTCGGCCGCATGGGGGATGGCTCGGTGCTGCTCGTGCCCACCGGGGACCTCGCCCCGGGCGAGCGGGTGCTCTTCACCGTGGCCACGCCAGCCGGCGCCGAGCCCCTGCGCTTCGTGCTCGTCACCCGGCCCGGCACGGTGGACGTGCGGGTGCGCGTGGTGCACGCCCAGGCTTCCGCCGATGAGGAGGGCGTGGAGCTCGTGGCCCGGAGCCTGCTCGACGCGCCGGACGCGCGCCCCGCGCTCGCCATTCCCCAGCAGGGGGTGCAGTACGAATCACGGGAATCGCGCGGACAGGTCTCCTCCGTGCTCTGGCTGGGGCGGCGCTTCTTCGTCACCGTGTCCGTGCGTGGCCGCCAGAAGGGTGCTCCCCCCTGGCGGCTGGTGCAGGCGCGGCTGCGGGTGACGCTCCCGGACGGTGTCCTGCTGGAGTGGCCCGCGCGGCTGCTCTCGGGGGCGGCGGGCCCGAAGCCCCAACGTCACATCGTGACCGGCCAGCTTCCGGACGGTGCCTCGGAGGTGGAGCTGGCGCTGGATGGCGAGGACGCGCCCGGGCCCTTCCGTCCGCTGGTCCAGCAAGAGGAGTCATCGCGGCCATGAGCACACCCCTGCACCCCCACCAGCTGCGCGAGGGCGAGATGGTCCGGGACTTCCGGATCGTCCGCTGGCTGGGCGCCGGGGGCTTCTCCTTCGCCTTCCTGGTGGAGCGCGGGGGCCAGCAGTACTTCATGAAGGTGGCGGCCCGGCCCGTGTCACGCAAGGACGCGGACCGGGTGGATGACTGGATGCGCCGCGAGGTGACCTCGCTGGAGCTGCTGCATCACACCCACCTGCTGCCGGTGCTCGAGTGGGGCCGGTGGCCCGAGGTGGAGACGGGCTACGGCTACTTCGTCACGCCCTATGTCCAGGGCAGCACGTTCCATGTCTGGCGTTGGCGTGAGCGTGCCTCGCTCTATCGGGCGGTGGGCCTGACGTGCGAGTACCTGGAGGCCCTGGAGACGCTGCATGTCCGCGGGGTGTGCCACCGCGATATCAAGGCGGACAACCTCCTGGTGCGCCAGGAGGATGGCAAGCCCTTCCTCATCGACTTCGGCTCGGTGCACCTGCCGTGGGCCCGCGCGCTCACGGAGGGGTTGGCACCGGGCACGCTCTACTGCCAGCCTCCCGAGGCCGTGGTCTTCCTGGTGTCCGAGGCGTTTGAGCCCGGCTCCCGTCTGGAGGCCCGGCCCGCGGCGGACCTGTATGCGGTGGGCCTGTTGCTCTACGAGACGCTCACCAACTGCCGTCCCTTCAGCACCCGGCTGTCGCTGGAGCAGCTGCTGATCGCCATCGGCACCGCGATGCCTCCGGATCCCCGGACGTTCGATCCCGGGCTCCCCGCGGGCCTGTGCACGCTCGTCATGCGGCTGCTGGCGAAGAATCCCGGGGAGCGCCCCGCGAGCGCCTGGGCCGTGCGCGAGGAGCTGCTGCGGATGCGGGACGAGGAGGGGCACACCGCCGTGTGGCAGGCTCCGGCCAGACTGCCCTCGGAGTGCCCGTGGGCGCACGAGGTGCCCGCGGGGATGGAGCTGCTGAGCGAGGTGGAGGAGGTGGCACCCGCACCCGAGCCGGCTGCCGTCGAGCCGGCTCCCGTCGAGCCGGCTCCCGTCGAGCCCGCTTCCGGCGCGGGCTCGCCATCCGGGGGGACGAGACGGCGCCGGGTGCTCAGCACTCTGGCGCTGCTGGTGGGGCTGCTCGGGGTAGGGTGGATGCTCTGGCGCGGGGTGCATTCCGCCCCGGCGCCCTCCGAGAAAGGAACGCACTCCGTGCCCTCCACTTTCCCCTCCGAGACTTCCAGTGACTCCTCCCCGGCGTGGGCGTCCTCGCGCGTGTGCCGGATGCTCGGGCTGCTGGGCCTGTCCGCCACGCAGCTCGCCGGGTGCGCCACCGTCCCCGCGCGGCCCGACCCCATCGGCTACCTGGAGCGGTGTCCTCCCGAGGCCCGTGCCACCCCCGTGCGGTTGGGCATCGAGCCCGATGAGCAGCCCTCCTTCCTGGAGACGGGGACTCCGGCCTCGGAACGCACCATCGAGGACGGTGGCGCGCTCAACCTCAAGCCGGGTCCCGTCACCGCCAGCATGCTCGGCTTGGTGGATGGCAAGGAGGTGTGGTTCAAGATCTCCGGCGAGGCGGTGACGCTGCCCCACCGGGTGTACATCCAGTTCGATCGCATCCACCCGCCGGAGGGCGAGCCGTTGCCCATCTGTGGCGTGGCCGTGGATGGCATCCACCAGTACGGCATCCCGACGTACGCGAAGCTGCCCATCGAGGGGAACGATGTGGACCCGGAGATGATCGACAAGAGCCCGGGGAGCGTGGTGCTCAATGATCCACGCTTCGAGACGGTGCTGCGGGGGCCGGAGGGCTACTTCATGCCCCGCATCAACTGGGCGCCGCCGGGCTGGCGCTGAGGCTCAGTCGAGGAAGCGGTGCTCCCAGCGGTGCATCTCCTCCTCGGAGAAATCCCTCCAGCGGTAGGGCGTGTGATGGCGCCAGGGCTCCAGCACGCGCGCCAGCTCGCGGTAGAGGGGGAGGTGCTGGGCCCGCTCGGTGTCACCGGCCTCGGGACAGGGGCCGAGCGTGACGACGGCCCGGTCTCCTTCCATCTCCTGGACGGTGATGTCCGGAGAGGAGAGGCGGGAGCGCAGTCCGGCCGCGCTCCCCAGCTCGCCGAGCACCGGCTGGCCCAGGAAGGTCAGCCAGTGCGCACCTCGCACGCGTGTGCCCAGCTCCTCGGTGGTCACACCCAGCTCGAGGGCATCCATCCCGGGGTAGCGCGAGGCCAGCGCCTTGAAGTCCGGGGGAAGGTACAGGAAGTGGAAGGCGAGCCCCGCGTGGCCGGAGTTGAAGGGCAGCTGGGTGCCCAGTTCCAAGGCAAGCTCGCGGACCCGTCCCGGGCCATGCTCATGGAGGTACTCCGTGGGAAGCCAGAAGGCCACTCCACAAACGAGGCCAGGAGCGTTGCCCTCGAGCCTTCTGCCCCGGTACTCGACACTGTACCCACTGACGGCATCGGGTCGTTCGTGCAGCCGGACGACGCCTCCACCAGACTCCCCCAGTTTGTCCTGGATGACCCGCCAGCCCTGATCGTCCAACTCCTGCCAGTCGCCTTCCGAGTCCACGTACCAGCCGAGTGCCTGGGGGCCCACCGCGCGCAGGTACTTTTCCAGGGCGCACCTGATACCTCGAGCCAGCTCTTCATGAGAGTGGCGCATGTAGAAACAGATATTCAAGCCATCGCGCAGCACGAGCGCACCATGCTCCGCGTGGATTCTGATTATCGGGTGATCGTCCATCGGATGATCTTCCATATGGGGGCAACGAGGTCAGGACCTACTCCGAGAATCTGGCGATAGGTATCTCCTTGAAGGGAGCCATTGGCGTACTCTCTCCAATCCGGAGGGTTGCTGATGGGGCAGGGGAACTTGAAGTCGTAGACAGCCAGGACTTCGAGCGGATTGCCTGTGTGGATGACCACGTCTGGCACGATCGTTCCTTTGAGTTCTTCGCCGCATCCCTGCTGAAGAAGGGTGCGCGCTTCCTCACGGCTGATCAGCTGCCTTTGCCCTGTCCGGGGGTCGTACCGGTAGCGTTGATCCAGGCTGAAGCGTCCCGGTATTCGTGCGTTCAGCTTTTGCTCCACGCACTGGCGGGCCAGGGCGTGCTTCTCGGTGCCCAGTTGCATGGCCCGGGTCACCTTCTTCCCACACGGGTCGGCTCCGGGCAGTTCTTCCCGGCATTGCTCGCGTGAAGGGCTCTGTCCGCCGAAGCGCTGACGGTTGACCTCGCCGTGGGCCCACTCGACGCACTCCACCAGGGCCTGCTCGATGCTGGAGCGTGTCTCGGGAGCCAGTACCCGGAGCGTGGCCGCCACGGAGGCCACTTCGGCACCACCGCGGATGGCGGTGGGCACCACGGTCTCCTCGCCGGCCACCAGGGCGCAATACTGGGGGTTCTGCTGGCAGGCGCTCGTGGCCGAGTCGACGGCGTAGCCCGCCGAGCCGCAGCCCATGAGCAGGGCGCTCAGGGCGAGCACCGCCCGTCGAAGCGAGGGGTTCCAACGGTGCATGAATCCGGTTCTCCTGGTGTTCATTTCCCAGCTTCTGGACGATGTCGTTCGTCGTCTGCATCGGCTCTCTCCGGGGAGTCCTTCGTATCCCACGCAGGCGGGTCCCCCAAGCGTCCGCGCGTGAAATGGTGCGGCCCGCCCGGCCGGTCCGCGCCCGTCCGTGGCGCTTCATGGCGGCGTACCTCATGCTCCCAACCCATGAGGCATGAGGAGGCGCACGTGTGCGCTCGATGGAGCAGGCTCGCGTTGTTGTTGCTCGTGCCCTGGGTGGCGGGCTGTGTGAGTGGGCCCAGGGTTCGTCTGGACACGGGCGAGGGCCCCCCCATCGTCTACACGCCCGCGGCCGCCGAGCCTCCGCCGGTGCAGGTTCGCCAGGAGGAGTTCGTCGCGGCCATGACGGACCTCGTGCTGCACACACCGCTGATGCTCTCCGTGCCACGGCGTGAAGGCCGGGTGGTGTTCGCCTCGTGGGGTGGGGAACGGGATGTGCTCCAGCAGATGTTGCGCAGGCAGTGTTCGTCCTCGGAGCCGGAGGAGGGATGCCTCGTGCTGCCGGAGAAGGCGCCGCCTCTGGCGTCGCTGGAGCGCATGCGGCTGGCACTCTCGTTCGCGATGGACAGCGTGTGGGAAGGAGCGAGCGTTCCCCTCGGAGAGCTCATCGACCCGGTGGCCTTCAAGGTCATGGTGTACACGGCGATGAGCACCTGGTTGCTGACGCTGATGATGCCCGAGCCGGTGACGAAGGGACTGGCGGCGGTGCTCACGGTGTACCTGGTGGCGTACCTGGGCCTGGGGCCGGTATGGGCCATGGTCGAGGCTGGGTGGCGGTTGTTGGAGGAGTCCGAGCGCGCCACGACGCTGGAGGAGGTGAAGCGGGCGGGCCAGCGTTTCGGCCGGGTGCTGGGAGAGAACGGCATGCGCGTGTTCCTCCTGCTGGCGACAGCGGCCATCGGGGGACAGACGGGCTTCGTGGGGAGGGGGCCAGGGTTGCCTGGATTCCGTCAGGCGGCCCTGGCTTCTCCGGCGCGCACAAGGGTGAGCCTGGAGGCGGCGGGGCAGGTGCGGACGGTGGTGCTGGGGTCCAGGGAGTGGGTGGTGGGACTGGCGCCCACGGCGGTGGCCTCCAGTGCCATGGGGCCTGGCGGTGGCGCTCCACTCAAGCAGGGCAGCCTCTCCGGGCGGCCCTCTCGGCCTGGCCCGAAAGCCGATGATGAAACCAGGAGGGGAATCACGCGTGAGAATGAATCCGCACGAGTGCTCGCGGACAACGGCTACCACGTGGATCAGAACCCCACTCCCAGACGCAATGGCAAGGAACCTGATTACAAGATCGACGGAGAGTACGCGGACTGCATGGCTCCCTCCACATCGAGCGCACGCAACATCGCCGGGCGCATCAAGAAGGAAAAGGTAGAGAGGGGACAAGCCGACAGGATCATCCTGAACCTCGATGACAGCACCGTGACGATCGATGCGATGAAGAAGCAACTATTGGATTGGCCCATTCCTGGCCTCAAACAGGTGATCGCCATCAAGGATGGTAAAGTCATCCTCCTGTTCCCTTGACGAGCCTGGACAGCACCATTCCGGGAGGCATGCACATGGGTCTCGACTACGTCCTCGATGTGTCAACGGACATGAAGCGGGCGCAGGCGCTCAGCCTGCTCGCCGAGCGCATTCCGGAACTCCAATGGAGTGAGGAGCATGGCTCCTTCTATGCTCCAGACATCATCATCACGGTGCTGGAACTGGGCAGGGAGGGGGACTCCATCATCGAGGAGAACTTTGGCTTCAGGCCTGGCCTGTCGGTGGGATTCCGCTATCCCTCCAACCGGGACTACGAGAACTTCGTCAAGATGATGCTGCGGGGCGCATTGCCCCTGTTGGAGCAGGGGCGTGACGGCGTCCTGCTCTTCAACGGGGAGATCATCGTCGTGCAGCGGATGGGGGGGCGGCTCGTCTTCAACGCGGACTACCGCCTTTACGACGACGAGCACTGGCTGAAGGCCCACGTCCCCGTGCCCTTCGAGCGCCGTTCCCTGCCCTCGCCGCTGCTTTGAGAGCCCCGCGGGGCTCCAGACGTGGTCCGCCTCCAGGGCCTCGCGAGTCCCAGGCAGGTGCGTGTCGTGGCCTGACGCGGTGTGTCCTGGCTGGCGGACCCAGGAGGCAGGCGGCCGAGAAGGCGTGCGCGGTCCGCCCCCAGCGGCTATAGGTCGAAGGTATGAACGACGTGTCCACTGTGCGGGTCGCACCCGCGGTGTTGCCCAAGCCGAACGACCCGTGCTGGTGCGGCAGTGGCAGCAAGTACAAGAAGTGCCACCGGGGCGCGGATACCGTGGAAGCGCGCAAGCGGGGGCCCGAGGCCTCCTCGCGGGGCATCCGGCCGGGCGTCATCAGCCCCATGCGCACGGTGCCTCCCCACATCCCCCGTCCGGATTACGCCGTGTCGGGGCGGCCCGCCCGCATCTTCCCTCCCTCCGAGGTGAAGAGCCCCGATGTCATCGCCCGCATGCGCCGCGCCTGCAAGGCCGCCGCCGAGGTGATGGCCGCCACGGCCGCCCACATCCGCCCGGGCATCACCACCGACGAGCTCGATGCCATCGCCCACGAGGAGTACGTGCGCCGCGGCGGCTACCCCAGCCCGCTCAACTACCACGGCTTCCCCAAGTCCATCTGCACCTCGGTCAACGAGGTCATCTGCCACGGCATCCCCGACAACCGGGCCCTCGAGGACGGCGACATCGTCAACCTCGACATCACCATCTACCTGGAGGGCGTGCACGGCGACACCAATGCCACCTTCCCCGTGGGCACGATCGACCCGGAGAGCGAGCGCCTCATCCGCGTCACGCGCGAGTGCCTCATGGCCGGCATCGAGGCGGTGAAGCCCGGTCTGCCCATCAACGTCATCGGCAAGGCCATCGAGGCGCATGCCACGAAGCACGGCATGGGCGTGGTGCGCGCCTACTGCGGCCATGGCATCGGCGAGCGCTTCCACACCGCGCTCCAGATTCCGCACCACTTCGATCCCCAGGCGAAAACCCTCATGGAGCCCGGGATGACGTTCACCATCGAGCCGATGATTACGCTCGGCCACTGGCAGCACCGGGTGTGGGACGATAACTGGACGGCGGTGACGGCGGACGGCAAGCGCACCGCGCAGTTCGAGCACACCCTGCTGGTGACGGACCAGGGCGCGGAGATCCTCACCCTGGCGTGATTCCTCTCGGCCCGCCGCGTACGTCCCGGCGCCGTGCATGGTAGAGGTGCCGTTCCTCCAGGACTCTCCCCCTGGAGGAACGTTGAAGAAGTGGCTCATCGGAGCAGTACTCGCGTGTGGAACCGTGCTGTCCACCCCGGAGGCCCGGGCCTTCGAGTCCGCGTCCGTGCGGGTGACCCTGCTGGCCAACGATGACGACCTGGAGTCCTCCGACTTCAGGACCGTCTCCCACCTGGGGCTGAGCCTGCGCTCGCCCGAGCTGGGCTCGGGGCTGCGGGCCGAGGCGGAGCTGTCCCTGTTGCTGTTCGCCAGCAACGCGGGTGCATTGACCTTCCGGGACAACGCCAGCTTCGTGCGGCTCGCCTGGCGTCCGGAGTCCTGGGGCGAGGCCGAGGGCCTGTCGCTCACCGTGCTTCCGATGTCCTCCACCCGGCTGCACCTGGGTTGGGAGCAGCCCGCCGCGTGGGGACGCTTCGTGTACACCAGCACGGGCAGCGGTTCCGGCGGCTCCGGTGTCCCGGGCGTGGAGGCGCGGCTCACGCGCGAGCAGTGGTACGCCTTCGCCGCCGCGAAGAGCGTGGTGGGCCTCCATCAGTTGACGCTCGAGGCCGAGCGGCTCGCGCTGGTGATGGCCGGAGCCGGGGTGGACGTGCTGCCGCCGTTGCGCCTGGAGGCGGCCGGGGCCTTCGTGCAGCACGGGACGATTCCGGCGATCGCCCTCCAGGGCCGTGAGGAGCGTGCGTCCACCCGGGCCGTCTCGGGCCGCGTCCTCTATCACCAGGGGGCTCCCATCGGTCCCAGCGTGGACTTCTCGCTCTACCGGCAGGACCCCGCGGTGTTCGAGACACTCTTCGCTCCGGAGGCGTACCCGGGTGGGGTCTCGGCGTCCGTGTCCCTGGAGGGCACCTACCTTCATCAAACGCTGATGGACCCGGACGTGTTCCGCAAGACGACCGGGCAGGGGGCGGAGGTGCTCGCGTTGCAGGCGAGGCTCAAGGTGGACTTCCTGCGCTTGCATGCCCTGGCGCTCCACCGCTCGGCCACGTTCATCTCCTCCGAGTCACCGGGGCTCCCGCCCTTCGTGGCCTTCGTCCGGGACACCCCGCTGCAATCCGAGCTGCTCCTGTCGGCGGGCGCGGACTACCACTTCTCCGGGCCGGGCCTCACTCCTGGTCTCGTGGTGAGGGCGGTGTGGCCCGCCACCTTCCACAACGACGAGGGCTCCCCGCTCGGGACCTCTGGGGTTGCCGTGCTGCGCGGGCCGGGGGATATCTCCATCCTGCCGGCCGGGCGTCAGCGCCAGCCCATCCTCTCGGCGAGGGCCACGCTGCGCTGGGACTTCGGGAGCGTCTTCTCCGCCATCGGCGAGGCGTTCTACGCCCATGACCCGAACCGCACCACGTTCGATGATGGCCCGACCGGCGTCCTCGAGCTGGTGCCGCTGCCCCCCTCCGCCGTGGGCTTCAACGCACTGCTTCAGGCGCGGTTCTGAGCGGGTCACCGCGGCTCGAGGGCGCGCTGGGCACCCTGGGCCGCCTCGCGCACAGCCTCGCCTGAGCGGACGGAGCGCCACCAGGGGTCGACGGCTTCCACCCGCGACGGCTCCACGGGGACGCCCAGCTTCGGCATCATCAGGTGCACCCGCTGCTCCTGCCCCAGCCGCACGAGCGTCTCGGCCGGATCATCCCACGCGTGGATGGCGAGGTTGAACGTGCCCCAGTGCACCGGCAGGAAAGCGCCGCCGCCGAGCAGCTTCAGTGCCTCGAGCGCGTTCTCCGGGCCGAGGTGGATGTCGCCCCACGCCGGGTGGAACGCACCCACCTCCAGCATCACCAGGTCGAACGGCCCGAGCCGCTGGCGGATCTCCCCGTACTCCGGCGTGAGCCCGGTGTCGCCGCTGAAGAAGACCTTGTGCTTCGGGCTCTCGATGACGAACGACGACCAGAGCGTGCGGTTGCGATCTCCCAGGCCCCGGCCGGAGAAGTGCTGCGAGGGCGCTGCGGTGATGCGCAGCTCGCCGCGGGGGAGCGTGGCGGACTCCCACCAGTCCAGCTCGGTGATGCGCTCGGGCGGCACGCCCCACGCCTCCAGGTGCGAGCCCACGCCCAGCGACGTGTAGAAGGGCACGTCCGTGCTGCGCGCCAGCTCGAGGAGGGTGGGGTAGTCGAGATGGTCGTAGTGGTCGTGCGAGACGATGACCGCGTCCAGCGGGGGCAGTTGCGAGAGCGACACCGGCACCGGGTGGAAGCGCTTGGGACCCGCGAAGGACCAGGGGGAGACGCGCTCGCCCCAGACGGGGTCGGTGAGCACGCGCAGCCCGTCCACCTCGAGCAGCACCGTCGAGTGTCCGAGCCAGGTGGCGCGCAGGCCCGTGTCCACCGGCCGGGCCCACGTGGCGAGCGGGCTCTCCAGGGGCAGGGGCGCGGGGGGCGTGCGTTGATTGCCGCCGAGGAAGAACTCGCCCAGGGTCGAGAACGCGGTGCCCGGCTTGAGCCCGGGGCCCACGCCCGCGGTGTTCCGGAAGAACCCGTCGAGGAAACGGGGCGAGGCGCGCATGCGCTCGAGACGGAGGCCGTGGGCCTTCCCACCGAAGACGGAACCCTGGGGCATGCGGCGGGTTTAACGCGGGGCCCGCCCGCGTGCCACCTCACCTCGCGTCGACGGAGTGAGCGGACAGGTGCTTCCCAGGTGGGCGGCCCGGGTCAATGCAGACGGACCTCGAGGTGCTCCACATCGGCATTGGGCCTTCCCAGGAAGGCATCCAGCAGGCGTCCCTCCACGGAATCCCGCTCCCAGACCGCCGCCCGCTCGAGACCCACACATTCCCGGGGCTCGGCGGCTCGCTCATTCCCCGCGGTGTCGAAGATGGTGCAGCGGTGGAAGTCTCCCAGGTCCTGCATGAATTGGACGACGGGCTCGGTCAGTGGCGCCTCGAGAGCCCTGTGCCCCAGGACTTCCCACTCGTTCAGGGCCAGGTGGCGGACGGCAATCCTGAAGAGGACGGGGCTGGAGGAGATCCTGTCCAGATCGGAGTCCGGAATCGTGGTCCTGTAGTCGTAGAAGGCCATGTACGGTGGCTCGAGCAGTCGCGCATAGCCGAAGGAGCCATCGGCGAGGGCGATCCTGAAGAAGGCTCCTGTCGTGTGCTTCCGCCTGCCCATCGCTCAATCTCCCGGCTCGGGCTCTTGAGCGTGGGCACACCCGTATGGAGATGCCGTCTGCCTCTTCACCCCGTGGGGATGCGCACCACGAAGGTGTAGTCCACGTCGAGCGGCTTGCCCTGGGACATGACGGGAGTGACCCGCCACGTGGACAGGGCCTCGAGCAGCTCCTTCTCCATGTAGGGCAGGCCATTGAGCAGCCGGCAGTTGGTCACCCGGCCCTCCCGCGTCACCACGCAGCGCACCAGCGCCGTGCCGCGCACGCGCTCGGCCCGGGCCTCGGGGGTGAGCCGCGGCTCCCTCCCGCTCACCCGCTGGGGTCGCGTCATCACCGAGGGCTCGAAGGCCACCGGTTCGCCCGCACCAGGCGCTTCCGGCTGGGGCCTCTTCAGCTCGGCCGTCCGCGCCGCCACGGGCGTCCTCGGCTCGGCCTTCGCTTCCACCTTCGCCTCCGTCTTCACTTCGGCGGCGGTGGGCCGGGGCGCGGCGCGCTTCTTCGGACGCGAGGCCTTGGCCACCGGGGCTGGAGCCGGCTTGGCCTCGGGCTTGGGGGCGGGCGCTGTTTCGGCGACGGGCTCCGGTGCGGGCAGCGCCGAGGTGGTTGCCCGTGAGGCCGTGGCGCACCCGGTACCACCCAGGGCGATGCACGCGGCCAGCAGGCAGAGGAGGGCAGGGCGAGGCTGCACGGAGAGGAACGAGCCAGTCATGCGGGAATTTTACACCAAAACGGGCCGGTGTGCTGTGAGATCAATCGGACGTTCCCGGAAATCCCGTGGAGCCGCTGTATGGGATTCAGAGGCCAGGTGGGTGTTATTGGAACCCCTGTTCCAACTCGCGACCGAGGATGGCCACGAGCGCGGGACGCGCAAGGCCTGGCAACGGCGGGAGATGGTGGTGGCGTTGCTGCACGCCAATGGTGATGCCTGTCAGGCATTGCACGCGGAGCCCTCTGGGATTGAGCGGCGCGCGTGCTCAGGCGCGCGGGCTTCGGGGCGTCACGCGGATGGGCGGCTCGATGAGCGCGGGCGGGGTGGCCCCGGGGTCATCCGGCTCATAGGCGGGCGCGTAGGGGCCGGCGTGCGTCTGCTTCCACTGGCGAGGCACGCGCTCGAGGCCCACGGGGAAGACGGTGAGCTGTCCGTCCTTGCCGATGCGCAGCCGCAGGAAGTTCTTGAAGTCGGGGATGGCGAGCGAAATGAAGGCCTCGTTGGAGTGGGCCTTGAAGCCGTTGACGCTCACCATCAGGTACAGGCCCATGATGAAGGGCCCGACGAGGAAGCCGCCCAGGAAGGTGAAGAATGCGCCCAGGAAGAACTTGGCCCACACGTGCTTCCACCCGGCGGCGCACAGGGTGGCCCCGGGCACGAGGAGGGTGTTGCCGGGGAGGATCTCCTGGCAGATGCCCAGGACGCTGGCGGTGAAGTACATGCCGCCCCAGGCCACGAGGAACGCGGCGGTGACGTGGGCCAGGCCGTGCAGTCCGCCGGCCAGCCAGCGCCAGCGCCCGAAGTCCTTGTCCGCGAAGCACACGAGCCCGCCGAGCGTGGACAGCCCGAGCACCAGGGACCAGGGCCGCGTCACCACCGAGGAGGCCACCGCGGAGAGCACCTGGGGCAGCTGCGTCAGCCCGTAGCTTCCAATCTCCGTGTACGTGGCCAGCGCGAGCAGCAGGTAGAGCGCGCCCGTCATCAGCCCGAAGAGCGGGCTGTGGCGGATGAGCATCAGGTTCTGCCGGGCCAGCTTCCGGGAGGTCTTCTGGTCCGGGAAGCTCTTCTTGAGCACGTACCCGTCGCGCAGCCGCCGCGCCGCCGGAGCGTGGGTGGGGTGGAGGAAGGCGCCGCCGCCGCCCGCGATGATTTTGTGCCGGCCCTCGGGGTCCTCGTGGCGCCGGTAGTGGTGCAGGTCTCCGGCGAGGAAGAGGCTGATGCGCCGGCCGAACACCTTCTCCTGGAGGTAGTCGAGGTTGTTCTCCAGGTAGCCGCGGCGCCGCCGGGCGGTGGCCATGACCCAGGCGGGCTCGGCGTTGCAGAGGATGATGCGATCCTCGGGCTTCATGTGCTCGGCGACCTGGCGGAAGTACTCCACCTGGGGCACGTCGATGTCGCTGTCGAGCTGCACGTCGGTGCCGACGAGCCACCAGCCCTGGGGCAGCTTGAGGGCGAAGTAGCTGCGGCTCTGCCGGGTGCGCCGGCCGGCCAGCCAGCGGTTGGCGCAGAACAGCCGCATGAAGGCGGACAGGCCGTCGTACCAGTCGTGGTTGCCGGGGATGGCGAACAGGTCCGGGCTGGGCTCCGGGGTGCGGCACAGGGCCTCCTCGTAGGGCTGCACGAGGCGCTCCTCGTAGGTGTCGCGGCTGGCGCCCGGGTACACCTGGTCGCCGCCGAACACGAGGATGCGGCCGCGCTCGAGCGGGTGGGCCTGGCCCGTGGGATCCTTCACCTCGAGGGAGGGCAGGGCGAGGAGCCGGGCCACGGCGTAGGTGGAGTTCCACCCGTCACCGGTGTCGGCCACGTAGTCCAGCCAGAAGTCCTGCCCGGGGGACTCCTCCGAGTAGTCGAAGTAGGGCGGTTGGGGACGCACCACGGCCTCGACGAGCCGGTGGTCCGCGCGAGCGCCGAAGACGGCGGCCACCAGCGCGTCCAGGCCGGTGCGGATGAGCATGGAGGGGTGGAGCCAGCGCACCATGTCCGCGTGCTGCTCGGGTTTCGTGGCGGTGCCGGAGTCCTCGGGAGTGCCGGCTTCGTGGAGGGTGAAGTCGTGGGAGGGCGCGTCGGGCGTCTCCGCGGGCTGCGGCTTCTTCGCGGTGGCGGGCTCGTGGGGGCTCACTGGAGGCGACGGTCCCCCAGCCCCGGGCCCGGGTCAACTCCCCGGCCCGCGACGTGATGGGGCAGATGGAGGGGGAGCCGAGCGGCCGGGCGGGCCGACGATTCCGGTTGCCCGGAGGGCACCGGGCGTGATGCATCACGGGGCCATGAACGAATTTCCCATCACCGTGCGCTTTCCCGTGCAGTGGGGCGAGATGGACGCATACGGCCACGTGAACAACGCGCGGTACTTCACCTGGTTCGAGGCGGCCCGGATCGCCTACATGGCGCGGGTGGGGCTGGTGAGCGCCGAGATGCAGAAGCCGGAGGGAGGAGTGGGTCCCATCGTCGCGGCGACGAACGCGGAGTTCCTGCGCCCCGTGGTGTTCCCGGCGGACCTGGTGGTGGGCGCGCGGGTGACGCGGTTGGGGAACACGAGCATCACCATGGAGTACGCGGTGGAGGACGCCAGCAGTGGGGTGCGGTATGCGCGCGGCGGCGCGGTGCTCGTCACGCTGCGCTACCCCACGTACGACAAGGTGCCCGTGCCGCCGGAGATTCGCGCCTCCATCGAGGCGCTCGAGGGCCGCATCTTCGAGTGAGGCCCTACGGCGAGGCGCTGGCGGTGGCGCGGGGAGTGGGCACGCACCTCCACGGCTCCTTGTCCGTCTTGCGGTGGCAGGTGAAGCCGGGCTCGCAGGACGAGGCGTCCCCGGGAGTGCAGGCCGGGTGGCACCGGTACTGGTGACAGACGGTGCCCTCGGGGCAGGGAGGCGCCCCCGCGCCGCAACCGGAGGTGCACTGCATCCACACCGCATCCACGGGCTGCGGTGAGGTTTGGAGCATGCAGAGCTGGTCCTGGGGGCAGGGGTTCTGCTGGCAATCCCGTCCGTACACCGTGGCGCAAACGGAGGCGTGCCTGCCTTCGCGACTGGAGTGGTCCAGGTCAACGCACCGCTGGCCGTCGGGACAGGCACGGCCCTCACAGGTGGGCAGGCAGGAGGGCCCGTTCGCTGGATCCGCCTGACAGAAGAATCCTTCGGGACAGGAGGAGGGAGCCTCTGGTTGACAGCGGCGGCCACATCGGGACTGGCAGAGCAGCTCCTTCTCGCAGGCGTAATCGCGGCTGGACGCATGCTCCGAACACATCTCGCCTTCTTTGCGCATGCCCGTGAGCGAGCAGACACGAAGGGGAGCTCCGTCCGAGGTGAGCTGGGTCCGGCAGACGAAGCCCTCCTGGCATTGCAGGTCCGTCACGCATCGGCTGTCCGTGCAGTAACGGCGCATCGTATGGCTGCTGAAGAAGCACCGGAGGGGGGACTCGCAGTCCCTATCCGAAACGCACGATTGCCCGTAGGTGAGCAGGGCTCGCCGCTGCTCGTTTGAGAGCATGGGGACAGGAGGCTTGCCTTGGGAGGGTGACTCATCCGCTCCCGTTCCGAATGCGGCGACATGGAACAGCCACGCCAGTGGCAACGCCAGAAGAAGGCCGAGCGTGGCGGCCAGGAGCGAATGCCATTTCATGGAACTCTCCGGTCTCACGGAGTGCCTGGAGGAGGCGTGGGGCGACACTCGGGAGGGCAGAGTTGCTGTGCCGCAGGATTGCTCGCCCTCTCGTAGAACGTTGCACAGGCATCTTCCCACTCCTGCTTGTCGAGCGCACAGTCCTTCATCGAGTAGTACTCGATCATGTCCCGCTCCAGGGCCTTGTCGATCGTTCCCTCCCTGCTCCAGGCATGAGGGCAGCCCACCGTCGAGATGAGCAGCAGGGGGGACAGCGTCAGCATCGCGACTCGACCGTTCATCCTGTCTCTCCCGTACGCGGGTGGAGGGCCTCGGATGCTACCCGCCGCGTTTCGCGTCCGCGGGGGCGTTGGGGTGGCGCTGCAGCAACTGGCGCAGCATGGGCTGCCGGCGGACGGCCTCCTGCTTGAGCAGGTGGACGATGAGGGCCGGCGGCGCCGCGCTCCAGCGCGCGATGTTCTGGATGAGCATGGGCGAGCGGTAGGTGCGCCCGCACAGCAGCGCCGCCGTCTTCCCGTCCACCGCCAGCCCCACCAGTGAGGCCAGCACCCGGCCCTCCGTGTGGAGGATCAGCTCCACCCGCTCCTCGGCCGGCGCGGTGTTGAAGCGCGTGCGCATCACCTCGCGCGCGGTGCGGCGGGTGCCCTCGGGCACGTCCCGGTCCATCGCCACCTTGTACTGCTCCATCAGCCGGCGCCCTCCCCACAGGCGCCGGAAGAGGCTCACGGGCAGCTGCGGGTTGCGCACCAGCCAGCGCCGCACCCCGGCGTCCGAGGCGAAGGACGCGCGGCCACACAGCGCCTCCAGTCCCACCGGGTTGTGGTGGTGCCTCGCGATGAGCCGCGCGTGCCCCAGCCCCACCCGCATGTTCTCCAGCACCGACTGGATGACCGCCGGCACCGGATCGAAGCAGAAGGCGGACAGCTCCGGATCCTCGGCCGACCGCGCCCGGCTCGCCCGCTCGTCCTCGGGGAGCGGATGCAACCGCCGCTCGAACAGCTGCCGCCAGTTGCCCGCGGCCACCTCGGCCGTGGCGTCCTCGGGCTCCTCCTCGTCCCCCGCGGGCTCCCGCTCCCCCTCCGCCGGGGGCTCCTCACCGCCGGCCGGGGGCGCCTCGGTCGCGGCTCCGGTGCTCGGGGCGGGCGTGGCGGGTGGTGGCGCAGGAGCGGGAGTAGGCGCGGGTAGTACGGCGCCGTGCTCGACGAGGCGCGCCAGGATGGCCTGGATGCGCTCGGGGGGAAAGCCGGTGAGGGCGGGCAGGTGCCGCACGGACGTGAAACCGTCCAGGCGCGAGAGGAGGAAACCCTCTTCCGGGGTGAGGGGGAGCTTCGAGACGGCGGCCGAGGGAATGGGCTTGGGCGTCCAGTCGTTCACGATCCGTCTCCCTGGAGTGGGTCAACCCTAGGCCGAATGACACCAGATCGCCAAAGAGACGTGGCAGAGGGTTGACGAATGGGGAGGCTCCGGAAGCACAATTCACCCATGACCGAGCGCATCCCGACCTACGCCGAGTTCTGGCCGTACTACTTGCGTGAGCACTCGCTGCCCATCACGCGCTGGCTGCACTTCCTGGGCACCTCGGTGGCGGTGTGCCTGGGCGTCACCGCGGGGCTGACGGGCAAGGCGTACCTGCTCCCGTTCGCGCTGGTGTCCGGCTACGGCTTCGCGTGGGTGAGCCACTTCACCCTCGAGCGCAACCGCCCGGCGACCTTCAAGTACCCGCTCTGGTCCCTCTTCTCCGACTTCCGCATGGCGGGCCTGATGCTGGTGGGCCGCCTGTCCAAGCACCTCGCGCGTGCCGGCGTCCGGGACGAGGACGATCAGTCCGGAGGTCATTTGCGGCGGGTGCCGGTGCCGGTTCCGGTCCGTACCCGCCGCAACGGCCGCTAGGACGCGGCCTCCCCTCTGGGGAACGGGCGCCTGGGACACCTCCCGGGCGCTGGTGTACACCGGGGCGCGATGCCTACCCGACTGCTCGCCGCCCTGGGGTTGCTGATTCCCTCGCTCGCCCTCGCCGGTGATTCCCGCTGCCAGGGCTCGCCGAAGGCTCGCGCCGCTCGCTTCTCCGCCCAGGCGTTGAAGGGCAAGCCGCCAGCCGAGCGCTACGCCGAGTACGTCCGCGCCTGCTCGCTGGACGCGGTGGTGGAGCTCACGTTGGTGTGGCACCTGCGCGCGCCTCTTCCCGCGCGCCGTCGACTTCGGGCCGGCCTTCCCCGGGGACTTCTACATGGGCCACGCTCCGGACGAGTCCATCTCCCTCGAGAACCTCGACGCCACCACCCGCATGGTCGCAGAGGCCCTCCACACCCTGGCCCTCACGCCGCCGACGAAGTGAGCCGGGGACGGTGTCGCACCCAGCGAACCAGGCGTCCACTGTGATACTCCTGTCCCTGGCATGAGCACCTGGTCCCCCACTTCCTGGAAGACGAAGCCCATCACCCAAGACGTCCGCTACGAGGTCCCCAAGGAGGTGGACGACGTGGTCGCGGAGCTCGGCCGGCTGCCTCCGCTGGTCACCTCCTGGGAAGTGGAGCGGCTGCGCGAGCTGCTCGCGGATGCCCAGCAGGGCCGCCGCTTCCTGCTCCAGGGCGGCGACTGCGCCGAGTCGCTCTCCGACTGCCGTCCGGACATCATCACCAACCGGCAGAAGATCATGCTGCAGATGTCGCTGGTGCTCATCCACGGGGGGCACCGGCCCGTCATCCGCGTGGGCCGCATCGCCGGCCAGTACGCCAAGCCGCGCTCCAAGCCCACCGAGACGCGCGGCGGCGTGGAGCTGCCCAGCTACTTCGGGGACCTCGTCAACCGGCCCGAGTTCACCCCCGAGGCGCGGCGGGCGGATCCCCGGCTGATGCTGGCCTGCTACCACCACGCGGCGATGACGCTCAACTTCGTGCGCTCGCTGAGCGACGGTGGTTTCGCCGACGTGCACCACCCCGAGTACTGGGACTTGAGCTTCTTCCAGCAGGCCGCCGTGCCGGGCGAGCTGCGCGACGAGTACGAGCAGACCACCCGCAAGCTCAGCGAGGCCCTGCGCTTCATGGAGGCCCTGGGCGAGCGCAACGTGGCGGACCTCACCCGCGTGGACTTCTACACCAGCCACGAGGGCCTCAACCTCCACTACGAGTCGGCCCAGACGCGCCAGGTTCCGTGGCGCCCGGGTTGGTACGACCTGACCACGCACCTGCCGTGGATCGGCGAGCGCACCCGCGCCCTCGACGGCGCGCACGTGGAGTTCTTCCGCGGCATCCGCAACCCGGTGGGCGTGAAGCTCGGCCCCAGCGTGTCTCCCGAGGACGCCGTCCAGCTGGCCGAGCGGCTCAACCCGGAGAACGAGCCGGGCAAGCTCGTCCTCATCACCCGCATGGGCGCCCAGAAGGTGACGGACGCGCTTCCCCCGGTGGTGGAGGCCATGCGCAAGGCGGGCCGGCTCGTGCTGTGGGTGTGCGACCCCATGCACGGCAACACCGTGAGCACCTCCTCCGGCATCAAGACGCGCAACTTCGATGACGTGCTGCACGAGGTGGAGCAGAGCTTCGACGTGCACGAGAAGCTCGGCACCCACCTGGGCGGGGTGCACTTCGAGCTCACGGGCGAGGACGTCACCGAGTGCATGGGCGGCGCCGTCGGCATCACCGAGCGGGACCTCGAGCGCAACTACGCCACCCTGTGCGATCCCCGCCTCAACTACCGCCAGGCCCTGGAGATGGGCTTCCGCATCGCCCGGCGCATGAGCCGCCTGCCCCGCCCGCCCCACTCCTGAGCCGCTACACGGGGGGCGAGGGCGGCGTGCCCCGGGGCAGGTGCACCATGAAGGTGGTGCCCTCGCCCGCCACGGAGCGCACCTCCACCTCGCCCCCGTGCGCGTGCGCCACCTGCCGGACGATGTAGAGCCCCAGCCCCACACTGCGCGTGGCCGCCTTGCCCGTGGTGCCTCGCCGGAAGGGCTGGAAGAGCGTCGCCTGCAACTCGGCGGGAATGGGCTCTCCCTCGTTGTGCACCGAGAGCAGCACCTCGCTCCCGGCCTCGCGCACCTCCACGCGCACCGGTGTGTCCGGCCTCCCGTGATGCAAGGCGTTGCTCAGCAGGTTTCCCACCACCTGCGCCAGCCGGTCCGCGTCCCACCACCCCCACCCGTCTCCCCGGACCTCCAGCTCCAGCCGCCGGCCCGGGTGCGTCACCTGCAGCTCCTCCAACGCCCCCCGGGCGATGTCGTGCAGGTTCACCCACTCGCGCAGCACCGGCAGGCCTCCGCCCATGCTGCTGCGCGCGAAGTCGAGGATGTCGTTGAGCATCCGCGCCATCCGCCCCGCGCTCTTGCGGATGCGCTCCACCGCGCGCACCGCCCCGTCGCTCAGGTCCTCCGTCCTCTCCAGCAGGAACGCCGAGGCGCTGATGGCGTTGAGCGGGTTGCGCAGGTCATGCCCCAGCACCCCGATGAGCTGCTCGCGCAACTCCGCGGAGCGGCGCAGCTCGGCCTCCACCTCCTTCTGCGGGGTGATGTCCACCACCACGCAGCCCAGTCCCAGCACCTCGCCGCTCTCGGCGCGCACCGGGTAGTAGCTGCCCAGCCAGTAGCGTGCCGGGCCCTGGTAGTCCGGGCCGTGGCTGATGAACTCGTGGTTGGACACCGGCTGGCCCGTCTCCAGGATGCGGCGGAAGAGGGGCTCGTAGAGGTCCGCCACCCAGTCGGGCACCACCTCGCGGACGCGCCTGCCCCGGTGGAACTCCACCGAGTGGCCGTGGAGGGTGGCCAGCGTCTCGTTGATGCGCAGGTAGCGCAGCTCCTGGTCCAGGAAGGCGATGCCCACCGGCGAGGCCTTCAACAGCGTGTCCAGCTGTGCCAGCGAGTGCTGGGCCTCGGCCCGGATGAGCCGCTCGCGCTCGGCCAGCTCCGCCTGCACGATGAAGCCGGTGGCCCGGGTGACCATGGCCCGGAAGAGCAGCTTGTCCGCCTCGCTGAACTCGAACACCGTCCTCGAGGCCATGTGCGCCACGCCCGCGAGCGTCTCGCCGTGCAGCAGGGGCACACTGTAGGTCGCGCGCAGGCCGAGCTCGCGGATGGGCTCGTAGAGCATCTGGGGGTGGGTGGCCACCGAGCGCACCGAGCGCGGCTGCCGCTCGGCGGCCACCTGGCCCGTGAGGCCCTGGTTCAACGGGAGGCTGGCGCCCTCCGCCAGGGCCTGTTCCGCCCCGAGCCCCACCGCCGCCCGCAGCCGCAGCCGCTCCCCCTCGCGCAGCAGGATGGAGGCCCCATCCACCGCCACCGCCGTCTCCATCAGCACGTTGAGCAGCCGTGGCAGGAAGGTGTCCAGGTCCTCGCTCTCCAGCGCCGCCTGGGACACGCGCTCCAGCGCCTGCATCATCCGCTCGCGCGTGCGCGCGTAGTAGGTGATGGCGGTGATGATGCCCTGGTCGATGGCTTCATCCATCAGCTCCAGCTCGGCGAGGCCCGGCCAGTGGCCCGAGCGCTCCAGGCACCGGAGGATGGCGTGGCGCAGCAGCCCGTACTCCAGGGCGACCTCGCCCGGCTCGAAGCCCAGCTCCAGCCGCTGCAGGCCGTGCTCTCCGGGGACGAACTCGGGCACCCGGGGGGGATGCCCCGCCGAGGCCTGCTCCGCCGCGTCCGCCAGCCGCTCCAGGAACTCGGGCATGTGGTTGCGCAGCAGGGCGCCTTCCGGTGAGTCCGGGTGGCGGCTCCGCACGGCGCGCTCCCAGTCCGCGAGGATGTCCTCCCGGTGCCGTCGCAGGAAGTCCGCCAGCCGGTACTTGCCCTCGGGCTCCGGCCCGGATGGCCCGGGTGGTTGAGGTGGCTCCTGATCCCTCATGCGCGCTCCCCCCCAAGGCGATCTCCGTGTCCCGCCTCGAGTCTGCTCATGGCGGAGGAGCGCCGCCTCGTACCCGCGAGCCAGGAGGAGGAGCCCGGGAGCCGTCCGGCATTCCCCCCTTCCGGCGGCGCGGCCTGCCGGCCCTTTCCGCCCTGGCCCCTCCTCCCTGGAGGGCAGACGACGCCCCGCTTCGACGAAGCCCCACCCGGGGGAGGGGAAGGGTTAGGTTGGAGGCAAGATGAGCACCCTCCTCCTCACCCGCAGCGATGTCGTCCGTCAAATGGAGGCCCTCACCCTCCTCTCGGAGATGCGCGAGGCCTTCCGCGCGGACGCCGAGCGCCGCCCCGCGGAGCCCCAGCGCGCCCGCGCCCCCCTGCACGACAAGGGCAGCGCGCTGGTCGTCTTTCCCGGCACCCTGCCCGGCATTCCCGCCTACACCGTGAAGGTGCACGCGCAGTTCCCCGGCCGTACGCCCGCCATCCAGGGGGTGGTGCAGCTGCATGACCTGGAGACGGGGGCGCTGCTGGCGATGATGGACTCGGGCCACCTCACGGCGCTGCGCACCGGCGTGGTGGGCGCGCTGGCGGCGGACGTGCTCGCCCGGCAGGACGCCTCCCGGGTGGCCCTCATCGGCGCGGGCGCCCAGGCCTCCATGCAGCTCAAGAGCCTGCGGCTGGTGCGCAGCCTCGACCACGTGCGCGTCTTCGACGTGGACACGGCCCGGGCCGTGGAGTTCGCCACCCGCATGTACCACGCGCTCAACCTGCCGGTGCGGCCCGCCATGTCCGTGGAGGAGGCGGTGGAGGACGCGGACATCGTCATCACCGCCACGCCCTCGCGCGAGCCCTTTCTTCCCGGGCATGCTGCGCGGCGGCTCGCACGTCACCGCGCTGGGCGCGGACGAGCCGGGCAAGGCCGAGCTCTCCGCCGGGCTGCTGCGCCAGTCCCTCTTCTTCTGTGACAACCGGGCGTTGAACGTGGCCATGGGCGCCCCCGCGGGCGTGGGCCTCGGCGACGACGTCATCCACGCGGAGCTGGGCGAGGTGCTGGCCGGCACGAAGCCGGGGCGCACCGATGCCGGACAGGTCACCCTCTTCGGCGCGGTGGGCCTGCCCTTCCAGGACCTGGTGGCGGCCTGGCACGTCTACCAGGGCGCGCGCTACGACGAGCTGGTGCAGCGCGTGGACTTCGGGGCCTGAGCCCTCTCGCGCACCTCAGTGCGTGGTGCGGCGCGGCGGGCGGGAGATCTCCCGCGGGCCGGACAGGAGGCTGTCGGGGCCGTGGTGCAGGTACACCTCGTCCGCGACGATCTCCCGCACGTCCTCCAGTGGCACGGCGTAGTCCTTGCGCCAGACGAGCAGGCTCTTCTCGACGATGAAGCCCTCGTCCGTCACCTCGACGACATGCCCGAGCTTCTCGCCCCGGTGGGTCCAGACGACCATGCCCTCGTGCAGCTCCGAACGCTCCGCCATGTGCCCACTCCTCCTCACGTTGGAGGGACCGCCGGGCGGCGGCCCCGGACATTCAAGCTAGGGACGGGGCGAGGGCCCGTCACCGGGCGGGCAACCAGGCTCGCGCCGAAGGTTGGTTGGTGCACGAAGGTGGCGAGCGGCCGGGGCGCGCTGGTGTCGTCTGCCCGCGCATGCCCATCTTCCCCGGGTCCGGAGGTGGATGATGATGGTGGGCTTCATGGCTTCGAGGACGGGGCGTTGGACGCGCATGCTGACGGGCGCGTCCCTGGTGGTGGGCGGCCTGTCCACGGGCTCGGTCAAGGGCAAGCTGATGGCGCTGGCGGGGCTCGTCCCCCTGCTCGCGGGCGCCTTCGATGTCTGTCTCTTCGGTCCGCTCTTCGGGCTGCCGCTGAAGGGGGAGGCCATCCGCCGCAAGGTGGGGCTCATCGGCGAGGACTCGCTGCTGCCCCACCCGCCGATGCCGCTCACCGAGCGCCCCACGCTCCTGCACTAGGAGCGCACGCCGAAGGGGATGGAGAGGGTGCCGAACGTCTCTCCGGTGCGCGCGTCCACCAGCCGCGCCTGGAGGGTGACGGTGCCCTCGCGCTCGCTCACGTTCTGGAAGTAGAGGAAGCCGGTGAGGGTGCCGCCCGGGTCCAGGGTGCCCTCGGGCAGCGCCTTGCGCAGCATGTCGCGCGTGGGCAGCGGCTCCGGCGGTGGGCGCGCGTACCAGGAGGAGTACGGTCCCCAGAACGGGTCGTACCAGCCCGGTCCGTACCAGGGATCATACCAGCCCGAGCCATACCAGCCGCGGCCCCACGGACGGCCCCAGGCGAACGCACCCGGTCCCCACCCCCAGCGGGAGCCCACGCCCACGCCGAAGGAGAGGCCCACGTTGTTGTCGTAGCCCGAGCCGCCCACGGCGGCGTGGCCTTCCTCGCTCAACTGGAAGGGCGAGAGGGCCGCGTAGGAGAACTGGGAGCTGCCCTTGAGCGAGAAGGCGTCGTACTGGATGCGGAGGGGCCGGCCGCTCTGGTTCTCGATGCGCACCTGGACGGGGGTGACGATGCGCTCGAGGTCCGAGGGGTTGCCCTTCCACGCGTCGCCATCGGCCACCAGGCGCACGCCTTCGGCTTCGGCGACGGCCGCGCCGGCCTGGGTGGTGGGAGTGCTCGGCAGGGGCTGCAGGGTGGTGGGGGTGACGCAGCCCGCGGCGAGCAGCAGCGCCGCGAGCGCGAGCCAGGGAGCGCGCGTACGCATGGGGGTTCTCCTCCCTCAACATTAGGAGTGGACCCGGGTCCATGCTGGAGCGGGGCGGTGGCCGCCTGGTGTGGAGGCTAGGGCCCGGCGGCGGTGGTGCCGCGCCAGGCGGTGCCCAGCAGCGCGTCCCAGTCCTGCACACGCGCCCAGTCCTCGAAGGTGTGCCAGCCCACCTCGGGGAAGTCGCGGCGCAGCAGGGCGATGTTGGCATGGTAGCCCACGCGCTGCAGCCACTCGAACATGCGTCCCAGGTCCTCGTTGGCCGAGAGCATGGCTTCCAGCGGCATCTCCTCGTAGTGCAGCTTGTGGCCGCTGACGTAGGAGAGGAGGGCCGCGGCCTGCTCACCCGTCACCTCGTCCGAGGAGACCTCGACGCGCTTGCCGTAGAGCTCCTCGGGCCACTCCATCAGCCGGGCGCAGAAGGCGGCGAGGTCCGCCATGGACACCATCTGCAGCCCCTGGTGGGGCGGCAGGGGCAGCGACAGCACGCCCTCGCGCATCCGCTGCGCGTAGGCGGCGCCGAGGAAGTTCTCCATGAAGAAGACGGGCGCCACGATGGTGTAGGGCAGGCCGCTGCGGCGCAGGTGCTCCTCCACCACGTGCTTGGTGTCGAAGTGGGGGATGCCGGTGTTCTGGTCCGCGCCCGCCACCGAGGAGTAGAGGAAATGGCGCACGCGGGCCAGCTTCGCGGCGTCGATGAGGTGGCGGCCGTGGCGCACCTCGCCCTCGAGCCCTCCGCCCGCGAAGGGCGTGGCCATGGCGAACACGGCGTCCACGCCCGCCATGGCGCGCTCGAGGCTCTCGGGATCATCGAAGTCCCCGGTGACGAGCTCCGCGCCCCGCTGCGCCAGCTCCACGGCCGCGGGTGCGTCCGGGGAGCGGACGAAGGCGAGCACGCGGTGCTCCCGCTTGAGGAGCAGGCGGGCCAACGCGCCGCCCTGCCTTCCGGTGGCACCGGTCACCAACACGGTCAGGGGTCGGAACATGCGATTCCTCCGGACGAGAACCTTCTCCCAAGGTGGGGATGGGCGGCGCGTGGGTCGAGGGGCCGGGCCAATGGCTAGCGCTTCTTGCCTGGTCCCTTCTTCTTCGTTCCGCGCTCCTGCTCCTTCTCCTGCTCCTTCTTCTGCTCCTGCTTCGCCGTGCGGCCCGTCCGGGCGGACACCTGCTGGGCGACCCGGCGCACGCCGGAGAAGGCCTCACCGGCCAGCTTCCGCGCCCCGCTGAGCGGTCTCCCCTTGGCCGCCTCCTTCGCCGCCTCCAGCACGCTCGACACCGCCTGCTGGGCCAGGCCCTTCAGGCCCGCGGCTCCGGCCTCGTCCGACTCGAGCGCCTGGGGCTGCTCGGCCCGGGGCTGCTCGGCCCGGGGCTCCTTCTTCGCCTCCTGGCGTACGGGCTCGGCGTTCCGCTGCTCCCTCGCCTCGCGCGGAGCGGCCTCGGACCGCGCGGGGGTCTCGGAGACGCGCATCTGCTCCGCGCGCTCCCGCTCCTCGCGGTGCTTGCGGTACAGCTCCGCCGTCTGCGCGTGCTGGCGCCCGTAGTGCACTCCCTCGTCGGTGTGGGGCTTGGACTGCTCCGCGGGAGGCGTCTGCTCGGCACCGCCCGGGTTCGTCGTGCTGGGCTCCGGCTTGTCCGCCTTGAAATGATCGAAGCTGTACGTGCGCATCCCTGTCTCCTTGCCCGTCGTTTGAATTCCAGCGCTGGTCCGGAAGGTAGGAAGCACCCTCCAGGACAGGAACCGGGGATGGGGGCAGGCAGGAGGGCGAGGGCCCCTCCGTCAGGCGCTCTGCGAGTGCTTCAGCTCAGGTAGGACGCGGCGAACTCGTGGGCGTGGACGATGGGCTGCCGTCCCGCGAAGCCGCCCTCCAGCTCGTGCCAGTGCGACACCTCGGGCTCGCCGAAGCGCCAGCAGAGGTACACCGGGCGGCCGCCCTTGAGCGCGCGGAAGTCCACCAGCCCGTCCGCGGCCTTGATCTCCACGCCCAGCTCCTGGAACTGCTCCAGCTCGTTCTGGATGGTGTCGATGAGCGCATCCCGCTCCCCCCGCAGGGGCGCGGTGCGCTCCGGGCCGGCACCGGCCGCCTGGAGCTCGTCCAGCTCGCGCACGAGCGCATGCACGCGCTCCACGAAGGGCCGCACCCCGGTGAAGGTGCGGGTGAGCAGCGGGATGAGGCGGTTGGCTTCTTCCACTCCGAAGTAGCGCATGGCGGCCCCGAGCTTAGCGCCCGGGACCGGTGAAGAGGGGCGGAGAGCGCCTCCGCGCTTCGTCGTCAGCGCTTCTTCGTCGGCACGCGTCTGGCGGCGGTCTTCACGGCGCGCGCCACGGTCTTCTTCGCCGCGGCCGCGGCCCGCGACAGCACCTTGCGTCCCACGTTGCGCAGCGACACGGGCGTGTCCGCGCTCTTCCGGGCGGGGCTCTTCTCCACCAGGGGCTTGCGGCTCGGGGTGGCCTTGGGGGCCGCCGCGGCCGCCGTCTGCTTGCGAGCGGGTGCCTTCTTGGCCGCCGCGGGCTTCGCCTGCGCCGTGGCCTTCCTGGCCGCGGGTTTCGCCGCCCCCGCCGTCTTCGCCGCCGGTGCGCGCTTCCTCGCCTGCGCGCGCGAGCGGTAGCGCTTCACGGTCTCGGCATGGGCCTGTCCGTACGTGGCGGGGGCCTTGGGCAGCATGGCGTGCTCCGCCTTGTCCTGGCTCAGCGCCAGCTCGTGCTCGTCGTTGCCGAGCCGCGGGCCCGAGCCCTGGTAGGTCTGGGCGGGCTGCTGCGACTTGAAGGGTTCGAAACTGTAGGTTCTGCCCATAGATGTCTCCTGCTGGCGTACCTCGGCTGCCCCAAAGGTAGGGAGCCCGCGCAGCAGGTGGAATGTCTTGCGGGACAGGGGGAGCGGGCGAGCGGCGGGTCTGAAAGGACCTGTGGAGACCCCCTAAGTCAGACGTCTGTTCGCGCGCGTCCTCCTCTCGCGACCCACGCGCACGGGTTGCGCATGGGGGGCGGGTGTCTGATGACCTGGAGGGTCGGACGGACCTCCCCGCAAATCCGGACAGGGCTGAATAGAATTGAAAGCCCTATTGGAATTCTACGCCCCCCCATCTCGAAAGGCTCGCATCACGCGGGAGCCAGGTCTGGTGGGCGAGGGCAACCCTTCACGTGGGCCCATGCCTTGCACGACTCCGTGTCGAAGCAGACTCGTCAGCAGTCGGGGGAGAGCGAGACCATCATGAGCGACTTTCATCTGCCGCAGCTGTTCTGCCCGATCACTCCGGAACTGCACCCCCTCATGACGCAAATCGAGGGCGACGCGCTGGAGCGCTGGTCGAAGTACCTGGGTGTGCACGCGAGGCACTCGGTGTTCCGCAAGCTGCAGCGCAGCCACTTCCCCTTCCTGCTGGGCCGCTGCCACCCGGACGTGCCGCAGGAGAACCTGAGGGCGGCGCTGGACTTCCTCATCTGGAACTTCTCGTGGGATGACCAGGTGGACGTGGGCGAGGTGCCCGCCGAGTGGGTGCGCCAGCAGAGCGAGATGGCGCGGGCGGTGCTCGAGGGCGCCATTCCCTACCACGACGCGCCGCCGCTCTTGTGGCTGCTGGCGAGCATCCGCGAGCGCATCGCCGCGCGGATGCCGGAGCAGTGGATGAAGCGCTTCATCCACGCCTGCTGGTGCTACTTCGAGGGCACCATCTGGGAGGCGGATGTGCGCGGCAACCGCGTCTGCCTGGACGTGGACACGTACATCCAGCTGCGCCGCCTGTCGGTGGGCACGTACATGGGCTTCACCCAGGTGGAGGCCATCGAGGGCTTCCTGCTGCCCGACGAGGTGCTGGCGCACCCGGCCCTGCAGCAGCTCGTGGAGACGGCCACGGACATCATCGCCTGGGCCAATGACTTGTTCTCGCTGGCGCAGGATCTCCAGGACGAGTTCCACCCCAACCTGGTGTTCTCGCTCCAGAAGGAGCGGGGGCTGGGGCTGCAGGAGGCCATCGACGTGGCGGTGGACATGCACGACACGGCGATGCGGCGCTTCCTGGAGCAGGAGAAGCGCCTGCCCTCGTTCGGCGAGCACGACGCGCACGTGGCGCGCTACGTCACCGGTATCCGCCGCTGGGTGCGCGCCAACGTGGACTGGTCCATCCAGACGGGGCGCTACCAGGAGGGCGCGGGCGAGGCGGCCCCCCAGGGGGTGCGCGTGGCGTGAGCGGCTCCACGCTCGTTGGTGTGCCCCTCCCGTAAGGGGCAGAGCCGTGGGCGCTCGTGAAGCGGGGCGGCGAGCACCGTGTCGTTTCGCCCTTCAGCCCCGGTGCCGCTCGGCGATGCGGTAGAGCCAGGTGAGGGAGTAGTCCAGCAGTGCCTGCCGCGAGCGCATGTAGTTGCGGGCCCGGAGGAAGGGAAGCCAGACGCGGTTGCCCACGAGCACCTGGGCCTCCTCGAGCTTCTGGCGCGGAATCCACCGGCCGCCGAGGTTGCGCACCAGCACCTCGCCCAGGTACGCGCCAATGGCGGGCACCGCGTGCGCGTCGATGGCTTCCCTCAGGCGGCTCTTCGGGAATTCCTCGCGCCAGAAGTAGAAGTCGGCGTCCGTGAGGGACTCGGGCGTGGCCTCGAAGACGGAGGGGACGTCCGAGTGCAGCAGCGCCACGAGGTGCTCGGCCAGGTCGCCGTAATGCTCGAGCGAGCGCTCCGGGTCGTCCACGTCCGGAGGCAGCGCGGAGCCGGCGGGGCGCCACTCCTCGGGCTCGGGGGGTTGCCACGCGTTGAGCTCGGCAATCCTCCGCTGGCGCTCGTGACTGGCGGCCTGGTCCACCACCCGGGAGAGAAGCGAGGCCAGCTCCGGGTGGAAACGGGGCTCCACGGGGGCGAGCATGGCACTGCGCTCATGCAAGGTACGCAGCACGGTGTCGAAGTCGAGGTCCGGGCGGAGGTGGGCGTGAGCGCGGGCCTGTGCGAGCCGTGCCTCCTTGCTGGCGAAATCCGCCACGGTGGGCCACGTCACCAGGAGGACGGAGCCGTTGGGCAGCTCCTCCACACGGTGGGCTGGGGTGGACAGCATGCGCTCGCGGCCCACGGTTTCCACCAGATGGGGGCCGAAGACGTTGAGCCAGAACACCTCGTAGATTTTGTCGAATCCGTCTCTCAGTGCCGCCTTTTCATCCCGCCCAAAATCAGGAGAGCCCGCCAGGCTCCTGTCAGCGACGCTGTGGGCTGCGGCATGAGTCACAGGGTAGTGAGAGGCCCAGGCTCGCGTCATCTCCACGAACAACCGGCAACGCTCCGCTTCCGAGAAGAATGCGAGCGGCTGCACCTCGAGCAAGATGGTGAGCTTGGGAGTAAGCGGTGGGAAATCAAGCCGAGGCCATATCTCCAACGTGGGCCAGGTCGTCCGGTAGAGGCCAATGGACGTTCCTCTTTCGTGACGCTTCTCCTCCAGCGCCTTCCAAATCGCGGAGCGGGAGTACTTGCGTCGACGCTTGCCTTCAACGATGTCCGGCATCCACCCATCAGCGTATCGCTCGAGTTCTCCAAGCAGGGGCTCCAACTCACTCTCCAGTGGAGCTTGCTGGTCGAAAGCACCGTCAAATGTGAGCAGGAGGCTGTCCTCCAGGCGCGACAACTCCAACACCTTCATTGGAATAGAACCTCCACGCCCGGGACGGCGTCTTTCGTTGCGGTGACAGCGGCTCTCAATCGGTCTGCGTTCAAGGGCTTGAGGTCGCCGCCCTCGTAAACCAGACGCACCCTCGGCACTTCCACCTCGCCACCTCTCGGGAGAAGGGACCGCAGAGAATCCCGGCGAATGTCCAGCTTTTCTCCATATTTCTGCAGAGCTTCTCGCGCATCCGCAGCCAGTTGGGTTTCGAGAGCTGGACCTCGCAGTCCCGCGAGATCGCGGCTCTTGAAGCTGAAGGTCTCCACGCGCCGTGGCCCTGGGCCGAGCGCGCCTTCCTCGATGACGAGCACGTCAGCGAAGCGCAGGCCTGAGCCCGGCTTCCACACGCCCACCTGCGTTTCGATGCGGGGCTTGTCGAAATCCCCGAGGAGGCTGCGCTGGGCCCGCGGCTTCTCCGCGTCCGCTTTCAGCAGCCTCACCATGTCGCGCTCGAAGGCCAGCCCCCGGGCAAACCACCCGCGCAACTGCTCGTAGCCCTTCCACTTGAGGGGGCCCTCGGCGGCCGTGCCACTCTCCACCTCCTTGAAGCGCTCGTTGTAGTACTCCACGTACTCGCGCCAGCGCGGGTTGCCCCGGGCCTCCGGTGGTGGGGCGTCGAGGAAGGGGCGGTGCTGCTCGAGCACCCTCAGGTCCCTGGGCAGGCGCGGGCCCGTGGCCTCGAGCTCCGCCACCGCCAGCTTCGCCTCCACCACCGGCAGCGTGTGCCCCACGCCCTCGTCCACCAGCGAGGCCAGGGTGCCCTGTCGCTCCGCGGCACCAGCCTTCGTGGCGGAGGGACGTGCGGCCTCGTCCGCCGCTGCGGCGGCTTTCCCGGCGCCCGCCCCGCTCTTCGAGGGAGGGGAGCCCGAGGCCCCAGGCCTTGCCTTGGACATGAGCGGCCGTGCACGGGCCACGTTTCCCCGGGCCTCGTGCAGTGCCAGCGCGGCGTCCGCCCCGCCCGCCGCGACGAAGCGCCCGGCCTCACGGCTGGCCCGGATGTACCCCGCCAGGTCGCGCAGGCCCTGGAGGTTCATGACTCCCTGGAGCTGCCGCGCCGTCTCTCTCAGGGCCCGCAGCCGCGCGTCCGCGGCGTCCACCCCGGTGCGCAGGCGCGAGCGCACGCCCGCGGCGCCTTCCCCCGTGGCGAGGGAGCGCACGCCCTTGTAGCCCCCGAGGAGGGCCAGCACCAGCGCCGGTGTCGCCTCGCGCATGCCCTGCTCCCACTCTCCCCGCCACAGCGACTCCACCCCATGCAGGGAGGTGGCGACGAAGTGGTAGCCCCCCAGCGGCACCCCAAAGGTGAGCTCGTCAAAAGCACTCAACGCCAGGGTGTCCGCCGAGGCGTGCTCCACCAGCTCCCTCCGGGCCCTGGCGAGGGCCTCCTGGTACTCCGGCGGCAACTGGCCCCGGATGGGGAAGAAGGCGAGCTCGCGCCCTGCGTCGTTCATGGAAGTGCTGGAGAGCGCGTCGGCGCCAAATCGGAGAACGCCTCGGCCCAGGTCGGCGAATTCGGAGTCCCTGTCCACCCGGGCCGTGGGTTTGAGCCCCCGCTTCTCCAGGGCGGCTTGGAAGGCGGGCAGCAGCGCGAGGGTTTCCTCCAGCCGCTTGTCCCGGGCCAGCAGGAAGAGCATCTCCCGCAAGTCATCGTCATGGGAGGAGTCGACGGTGAAGACGGCGAGCACCTGGGCATTGAGGCGCCCATGGGCCTCGGGGGCCTTCACCAGGAGGGCGGTGCGCTTGTCGTTGAGCAGGCGGGCGATGTCCTCGCGCGGTGGGCCCAGGGCCCCGAGGCGCACCGCGCTCCAGTCGTCCAGGGCCTCCAGCAGCCGGGGCATGTCCACGCGCTGTTGCAGGGCGAGGACTTCCCCGGGCGAGGAGCAGGTGAGGAAGGGCGCCAGCAACTCCTCGGGGCTGGAGGAGAAGTCGGGCCAGCCCGGGGGCACCGCCTGCCCTCCGCACGAGGGCGGCTCCTCGGAGACAGGCCCCGTGCTGGCCAGCTCGGACGCGGGCGCCTGGCCCGCGCTCGCGAGGGAGGCGTCCGGGCTCAATCCGCGTGCGCTGCGGCGGCGGTGCAACCGCTGCTGCCCACCCGCCTCGGAGGAGAAGGCGGGCTCGTCCGCCTCCGTGGAAGCAACAGGGGAGGACACCTCGAGTGAGGGGGCCGTGGCGCCCACCTCCCGTAGCGTGGAGAGGGCATGGGAGGCCCGCTCAGCGACGCAGCCGGTGGAGAGCAGCATGGCCCCCAGCAGCGTCGCCCACCTGTGTGCCAAGGCCTCAGCGCGCATGGTCTACCCCCGGGCCGAGCGACGCGAAGGCACCCGGGCGTAGGTTCCCCGTCCGCCTTCGGAAACACCCGCGTGCCGCCCTCGGCCAGCGCACCTGGCCCGAGTACAGAGGGCGTGCCCCTGGCTGGCCCCGGACCAACGCCCGGACAGCTCAGGAGGCTCGCTCTGCACGAGACCTCCTGACAGGACTCGCTCCAATTGGCCTACTCCCAGGAGAACTCGACCGAGAAGTCGGTGAGGGTGCTCTGCCGCACGGTGGCGCGCGCGCCCTTGAGCTGGGCGGCGTTGAGGATCTGCATCAGCGAGCCGGCGAAGTAGGCCCCGGGAACGGCGTTGACGTAGTCCACGCGCCCGCTCTTGGGGCCGGTCCACGTCAGCGTGCAGGAGCCGTGGTCCCACGCCGTCTTGTAGGCCGAGGGCATGCTCTCGATGAGGCGCTTGGGCTCCTTGCCCACCAGCGACAGCAGCATCTTGCCAGTGGTGGACTCGAGGAAGCGGGGCGCGACGCGCATGCCCAGGTGCTGCATGGCCCCGTCGAAGCCGCCGTGCTTGTCGCTCAGCTCGCGCGCGGCGGCGTACGTCAGCTTGAGGAAGGTGCTGACGGGGTAGGAGAAGAAGGCGGTGAAGTTGCCGCTTCCGGCCGCGTCCACGCAGCGCTTGAGTGACTCCGCGTTCCCCTCGGTCCGCACCAGCTCCAGCGCGGAGCCGAAGAGGAATCCGCGCGTGGTGTCCTTGGGCCCCACCAGGGCCAGACGCTGCTCCAGCTGTTGTTGCGTTGCTGCGGACCCCTGCGACGACTGCGCCGTGCTCATGCGTGTGACCCCCGGGAGTGACGTCTACTCTACGACGGTTCACGGGGGTCTGTTCTAGAGGTCCAAGAATTCGAGCAGTGCCCCCAACTCCTTGTCCGACAAAGCTTCCTGGCTGTAGGGCGGCATATTTCCACCCACGCCGAAGAAGCGGCCGTGCCGCACCTTCTCGATGAAGACGAGCCCTGGGGGCACGCCGGGGAAGAGCGTGCCGTAGTCCCGGGAGACCTCGGGGAGGATGGAGGCGAGCTCGGTGAGGCGGCCCTTCCCGGTATGCGGCTCGCCGTGGCAGTCCTGGCACGCGGCCTCGTACACGCGCTCGCCCTCGCTGGCGCTGCCACGCGGCACGTCGGTGATGTCCTTGACGAGCGTGAAGGGCTGGGCGGGTGCCTGGGCGTCCGGGCTGATGCTCACGAGGTACTCGTAGAGGGCGCGGCTCCTGGGGTCCTCGGGCGTGAGCGGGGTGACGCCACGCATGAAGGCCGTGTAGCAGAAGTTCACCGCGTCCAGCAGGCGCGTCTCGTAACCGCCCCACCAGTGGGGACGGGACGCCACGTTGTGCAGCGACAGGCCCACGTATGTCTTTCCCGCGGGCGGCGTGGCCGTGGTGGCGTGGCACGTGGCGCACGAGAAACTGTTGTACTGGCTCTCCGACAGCGCCGCGTCGCGGAACAGTTCTTCGCCGTACTCCGCCGCGGGCGTGGGCCCACAGCCGGCCGCGAGCAGCACCGCTCCCAATCCCAACCACCTCATGGCTTCCTCCGCAGGATGCCCACCGAGTCCGGGTAGATGCCCACCTTCACCGTCTTCACCACCTCGCCGGCCTGCAGGTCCAGCACGTGCAGCGTGCCCGGGCCCCGGTGGTCGCCCTCGCACACCGCGAGCGCATGCCGGCCATCCGGCGTGAGCTCCACCTGGTGCACGTTGAGGCAGCCCGCGTCCGACAGGTGGATCTCCCCCTGGATGGCGGAGGTGGCCGTGTCGATGACGGCCACCGCGTCCACCGCCTGGTAGGGCAGGTAGAGCGTCTTGCCGTCCGGAGTGACGACGCCGAACATGGGCGCGCCGCGCAGCCCGTAGATGGAGCGCTCGGGCCTCACCGTGAGCGACTCGGGGTCGAGGTAGTGCACGATGCGGCTCTTGAGCGAGCTCACCCACAGCGCGCCATCCGTGGGAGACAGCGTGAGCGCATACGGCTCGTGCCTGGGCGCGAGGGCGGTGCCCGCGTTGGGCATCTTCACGCGGGTGACGGTGGGCGCCGGCGTGTCGAGCTGCACCACGGCCACCTCGTCCGAGATGCACGCGGCATAGGCGCGCGTCTCGTCGGGGGACAGGCGCACCGCGTGCGGCGCCGGGCACAGGGGCACCATCGCCTTGCGCGTCAGGGTGTCCGCGTCGAGGATGGCCAGGCGCGCGTCCATCTTGCTCTCATCGGTGGTGCCGCTGTTGGCTGCCTCCTGGATCTTCAACATGTCGAAGTGCGTCTGGTACAGCGTGCGGCCGTCCGCGCTGAGGATGAGGTCCCCCGGGTTGCGGTCCACGCGCACCGAGCCCACCAGGCGGTTGTCCTTCGCGTCCAGCTTGAGGGCGTAACCATCCGCGGTGCCGCTGCCGTGGTTGCCGTGCGGACCCGAGCCGGCGCCGGGCACGAAGTAGGAGAGGCCCACGTAGTAGTAGTCCCCGCGCGGGGAGAAGGCGGCGTGGTGCGGCCCCTCCAATTCCACGGGGTTGAGCCCCACCGGGATGCGCGCCAGCTCGCCCCAGTCCGGCGAGCCCATGCTGTCCAGGTCCAGCAGGCTCACGGTGTCATCGAGGCTGTTGGTGACGACGATGCGCCCGCCGCCCAGGCCGGGCAGCTCCGGCCCCGTGGGCCAGGCCGTGTCATGGGCGAAGTCGAGCTCCGGCGGCTCCGTGCCGGTGCACGCCCCGAGCGCGAGCGGGGCGAGCAGTGCGATCAGGTGCCGCCTCACGGCGCGCTCCGGCGGAAGGTGCGCGGCTCGGCGAGGCGGTAGGGGCCCTCGGTGACGCGGTTCTGCACGAGGTAGGCGCTCATCACCTGCACGGTGAGGTCCTTGCCCGCGTGCTTGCCCAGCGCTTCCCACGTAGCCGTGTCGAGCTGCCAGGACAGCTCCGAGGTCACCACCTGGGCCACGGGGCACTCGCCACCGGCGGAGATCTCCACCCAGTAGAGGTCTCCCGTGTACGGAGGCAGGTGCGCGTGGGCGGTGGGCAGGAGCAGGTCTCCCAGCCAGGCGCCGAAGGAGCGCGAGGGACGGGGCGCGGACTCGAGCGCGAGCATGCCCGGGCCGGGCCGCCGCAGCGAGGCGCGCAGGGGCGAGGTCCACTCCCAGGTGGGCGGGGTGGCATCGGCCGGGTACACCTCGCCCGGGGAGGGGGAGAGGAGGTTGACGGCGCGGGAGGCGTCGAGCGGCCGCTGCTTCACATCCACGAGGGCGCGCCAGGCCTCGTCGGTGGACTTGCCGGCGTAGAGGGGCTCTCCACAATCCGTGGCGGTGCCCTGCTCACAGGCGGACGTGGCGAGGGCGAGGGCGGCCACGCAGGCGGTGCTCAGGTGTTTGACGTTCATGGGTCAGTTCTCCGGGTTGCGCCGCCGCGGACGGCGGAAGAGCGAGAGCGCGAGCAGACAAGCCGCGGGCACCAGGCCGCTGGTGGACGAGCAGCCCTTCCTGGGCGGAGGCGGGGGCTCCGGCGGAGTGGGCTCGGAGATGCCACCATCTCCGGGGTTCGTGCCCGCGTCGGCGCCCGGCGAGCCACCGTCCGGCGTCCCGGCATCTCCCGTCTCCCCGGGCGTCAGGTTCGGGTCGGCCTCGATGGTGGGGGCGAACTGGGGCCAGTAGGGCCGGCAGATGTCATGCGTCGGAGTGCCGGCGGGGCACGCGGGGGGTTTGGTGTCGGGCAGGTTGAAGAGGGGCGTGTACGTCTGGCCCTCATCGGTGGTGGTGGCCAGGGCCCAGTCGTGCAGGCGCGAGGCACCGCAGACGTAGAGGACATCGCCCTCGCGCTGCGCGCAGGCATTGCCGTCGGGCAGGGGCAACTGGGTGGCGTAGGTCTCCCCGGCGCGGACGCGGAAGAGCCGCGTGTGCGTGGCGGCCCAGAGGGTGTTGCCGTCGGCGGAGACCTCGATGCCGATGAGGTACTCGCCGAGGCCGTCCTGGGCCTCACCCTCCGGGTGGAGCACGGAGGTGAAGGTGCGGCCCCCGTCCTTGCTCTCCAGCACGTACGTCCAGCCCTGCCAGGAGACGCGCGCCCAGAGCCGGTCCGGGTCGGTGTCGGACACCTTCATGACGAACAAGTCGTACGGGTAGGGGGGCGCCGGGTAGGCCGGGAAGGACTGGGCGATCTCCTCCCAGTGCGCGCCCTCGTCATCACTGCGGTAGATGCGCAGGCTGGTGGCGGTGCCACCGGAGACGTAGATGCGCCGCGAGTCCGAGGGCGCCACCTTGACGGCGGTGAAGACGACGGTGTCGCTCTGCAGGACGGGGGTGAACGTCTGGCCCCCATCGTCGCTGCGGTAGACGCCGTTGCGCGAGGCGCTGCGGCTCGTCGTCACCCACAGGCGCGAGGGATTGGACGGGGGCGAGGCGAGCCCGATGGGCCAGAGCCCCCGGGACTTGAAGTAGTCGTGCACCGACCAGGTGCAGCCGCCGTCCTGCGAGCGGATGAGGGCGGCGCCGGTGGCCGCGAGCAGGGTGCCATCGGGCTGCCACAGGAAGGTCTCCGGGCGCCACCCGCCGTAGTTCATGGCCTCGGGGCAGATCCAGCTCCAGCTCTTGCCACTGTCGCGGGAGATGACGGCACCGAAGGTGGCGCCGAGGAACATGTCCTCGGGATGGCCGCGGCGCACGGTGACACTGGTGGTGTCGGGGTAGCCCAGGTGCGCCAGGGCGGGAGGGGTGTGGAGCGCGAGCAGGACCAGCAGCCCCGCGCGGCGGAGTGAAGAGAGGAATGTCATGGGAGGCCCTCCGTGGGCGGAGCCCGCACGATGAACGGCAGGAGTGGAAGGGTATACCGGTGCCCGGTGAGAGGGGATGGATATGTGTCGGGTGGCTCGCTCGTTCACCGGGCGTGCGCGAGGGTGGGAGGGCCGTCCTCCGGGGGCGCGGTATCGTGGGCGCTCCGAGTCACGAAAGGAAACGCCGACATGAGATGGACGCGTCGCGCCTGTGCGGTCCTGGCCATTGGAGTCCTGCCGTTGTCCGCCTGCAACCGCGAGCCGCCGGAGGTGCCGGCCACCCACGATGTCCAGGGAGACTGGGTGGACACGGGCCGCTACGCGGCGTGCACGGTGCGCCCCACCACGGAGGCCACCTGCGGAGCGCTGGAGGGCTTCGATGTCTCCCGGTGTGACACGGGCTCGCTGGCCGGCATTCCGGGGGACGGCATCTACACGATGCTGTACCGGCTCGACGCCGAGTCTCCTGGCATCGGCGCGGGCTCCTTCCGTGTGTCGGCGGATGGGAGCCTGGACTCGTTCCGGGGAGTGAAGCCGGCGCAGCGGCAGGTGGACGCGGACACCTTCTTCCTGTCGAGCACGCGCACGCAGGGGACCTCGACCACGCTGCGCAACTCGGTGGTGGGGTGCCGGGCCGAGGGCAACCGGCTGTACGGCTGCTACGTGAACTGCCGCGACGGGAGTATCTCCGGTGCGGGCACCTTCGTGGCGGAGCGCTGGGCGCGGCGCGCGGGCGAGGCGGAGGCCTCGGGGCTGAGGCTCGTCTCCGAGTCGTTCGTGGAGGGGGGCCTGCCAGTGGACGTCTACGTCACGCAGGGCCATGCGTACGTGGTGTCCATCCCGGATGGGACCGAGCCCGGAGGGCTCACGGTGTACGACGTGAGCAACCCGGAGGCGCCGGTGTTCAAGAAGTGGATCAGCCAGCCGAACGACAACTATTGGAACGGGGTATGGGCGAAGGGGAACGCGCTGTACGTGGCGAGCGCGAGCACGGGCGTGGTGGTGTTCGACATCACGAATCCGGCGAGTCCGCAGCTGGTGAAGAGCGTGTCATCGGGACAGGGGGGGCGGGTGGACGTGCACACGGTGTTCGTGGAGGGGGAGCGGCTGTACGCGATGTCACCGGGCCCCTCGCCGCGGACGTTCATCTACGACATCCAGAAGCCCACGGAGCCGAGGCGGCTCGGTGATTACGGGGAGGTGGGAGCGGGCTCGAATCCCCAGGTGGGCTACCCGCATGACGCGCTGGCCTTCGAGGGGATGCTGTACATCAACCACTGGTCGGGCGGGTACGTGATGGTGGACGTGAGCGACCCGGCGAATCCGAGGAAGGTGGGGGCGTACACGTACCCGTACGCGACGAGCCACGCGAACGCGGTGGGGAAGTTCGGAGACAGGCGCATCGCGTTCGAGGGAGGGGAGAACTGGGGAGCGCACCTGCGGGTGCTGGACGTGACGGACCCCGCGCAGCCGAAGCGGGTGGGCGAGTACAAGCGGGAGGAGAACGCGTCCATCCACAACATGGTGCTGAAGGGCGAGCGGCTCTACATCGCGTACTACCATCACGGGGTGAGGGTGCTGGACGTCTCGGAGCCGGAGAGCCCGAGGGAGGTGGCGTACTACAACACGTACCGCGAGACGGATCCGGGCCGGGGGGAGAGCTTCTACGAGGGGGCGATCGGCATGAGGGTACCGGGAGACGGGTACGTGTACGTCATCGACACATCGAGGGGACTGCTCATCTTCCCGGAGCCCTGATGCGCAACCACCCCTCTCCCTCCGGGAGAGGGACGGGGTGAGGGTATCGAGCATCCCTCTGTCAGTCCTGAGTCAGCGGCCTGGGAGGAACACCGCTCAGACGTGGAACCAGCGACTCCGTGGTCTCATCGAGAAACGGGGTCAACCCACTGTGCGTGCCGCGAGCGCGCAGGAGCACGAGGGGAGCCTCGGTCCAGCAGCGAACTTCCCGCTCCCTCTCACCGGCTGTGAGGACTTCGAGCACGCGCTTGGGGCTGCGTTTGGCCTGCTCCTTCTTCGCATCGAGCCGGTGGGCCTCCTCACAGGGGTTGAACCCAAGCTCCTGGCGCATGGCGGCGAGGCGGGCCCGTTCGGCCTCCGTTTCGGGCTCGAATCCGGCGAGCACCCAGGCCTCACGCATCGGGTCGGGGCTTCCGAGGACGAGCTCGAAGGAGACAAGGGGCCGGGCCTCGGTACGGGCCTGGTGCAGACCCGTGCGTCTGGCGGTTCCCTGGTCATCCATGTCCCAGACGAGGATGACCGCGTCGATTTCCGTGCCGCTCAGTGCGAGCTCGCGGGCCACGAGGAAGGCGGTGCGCCCCATGAGGGCACCAGCTTCTCCCGGCCGTCCCGCGAAGTGCCCCTGAGGCACACGGAGCTTGAGACGGCTCGCGTAGGCCGACAGCTTGTGAAGGTCGAAATGGTTCCGGCCCTCTCCATCGGGTACCCAATCGCGGAAGCCCTTCCGAGCGTCTTCGGAAGGGCCCTCGAGCAGCTCCCGGACCCAATCGGGACCTCGTTCCCGGAGGACACGATCGACCAGCCCCTGGATGGTCTCGAGGTCGGCGGGGGACTCACAGAAGACGAGGAGCTTCGCCATCTCACTTCTCCCCTACGACCCAACGCCACTCCGGGTCGAGGCTCCAGAGCTGGCCCGTGGTGAGGGCACCGCGCATCTTCTCCGCCTGGGGATGCTCCGAGAGGCTTCGGCATGCGACCGAACCATCCTTGCGTGGAGCGAACACACGGACATCGGAGGGCTCGAGCGCGTCGAGGATGTAGGGCGAATGCGTGGTGGCGACGAGCTGGACCTCCGGGAAGCCCTCGAGGAGGCGCTTCAACTCGCCCATCAGCTCCATCTGGGCCTGGGGATGGAGGGATTGATCGATGTCATCGAGCAGCAGGATGCGCGGACGGTTCGGGCTGCAGAGCGCGGTCAGCAGCGCGAGGGTGATGAGCGTGCCCTCACTGGCACCATGGGCCGGGACGTCGAGGGCATCCTTGAAGTCGATGAAGACCTTGTTGCCGATTCGCGGCTCGCCCTGATTCGGCGACTGGGACATCTTGACCCGTCGGACGCGAATCCGCTGGATGCTCGGGACGATCCTGCGCAGCTCCGACTCGATCTGCTCGAAGGCTTCCTCCCGCTCGAGCTTCAGGGCCGCGAGGGCAACCGCTGTGTTGCTCCCATCCGCGTCCACAGCGGGGTTCTCCTCGGAACTGTAGGCAGTGGCGGAGATCCGGTGGGCATCGAAATGGTAGAGCACCGCTGGGCCGACGAGCGATGCGAACCGTCGTTGCGGTGGGAGGGAGACCGTGTCCAACTGACCGCTGAGTCCGCCATGCGACCAGTCGACCCGGATGGCCTGGTCTTTGCCAGGATCGGGTGGAGAGAATTGGATGGCGAGCTTCCATGGAAGCGCATCATCCGTTCCCTCCGCGGCGAGGGTGATGGGCTGCTGTTCCGACCGGCGCAGGAGATCCTGGGGGCTCATCTCGTCCTGAAGGACCACGGCGGGCTGCTCGTTCATCAGCCTGTCCATCAAGTCGAGTGCCTGGAGCACGCTGGTCTTTCCGGTGCCATTCGGGCCAACGAGCACGGTCAGGCGACCCAGGGGGACGGTGGTGTCGCGGTGGCCCTTGAAGTTCCGGAGTTGAATGGACGTGATCATCCAGGGGGTTCCTTCAGCCGTTCCTGGCGGGGCACCCTAGCAAGGTCGCGCGCACTGCGGGTGGTGGACATAGGCCTCATGAGGCATACGCTCGAAGTTCCTGAAACGGAGGCAGCCAGATGAGCCCGATCGCTTTTTCCCGACCCCGAGCCGTGAGCACCCTCTTCGCCGCGGTGCTCCTATCCGCCGTGGCCTGCGCGCACCGGCCGGAGCCGAGCGAAGCACCCGCGCACACGAAACACGCGCACGGAGCGCACCACGGGGGGATGCCGCACCGCTTCGAGAACGCGGAGGAGTGGGCGAAGCGTTTCGAGGAGCCGGAGCGGGACGCGTGGCAGAAACCGGACGAGGTGGTGACGGCCCTGTCCCTGCCGGCGGACGCGAAGGTGGCGGACATCGGAGCGGGGACGGGCTACTTCGCGGTGAGGCTGGCGCGGGCGGTGCCCCAGGGGCGTGTGTACGGCGTGGACATCGAGCCGGACATGGTGCGCTACATGAGCGAGCGCGCGAAGCGCGAGAACCTGGGCAACCTGGAAGCGGTGCTGGGCGAGCCGGGGGACGCGAAGCTGCCGGAGCCGGTGGACGTGGCGCTCATCGTGGACACGTACCACCACATTGGCGATCGGGTGGCTTACCTGAAGCGGCTGGGTGAGAAGCTGAGGCCCGGGGGGCGGGTGGTCATCATCGACTTCCGCATGGAGTCGCCGAAGGGGCCGCCCCGGGAGCACAAGCTGTCCCCCGAGCAGGTGCGCGGGGAACTGGAGGCGGCGGGCTACCGGCAGACCCAGGCGCACGACTTCCTGCCGGACCAGTACTTCCTGGTGTTCCAGCGCGGGTGAGCCGTCACGCCGCTCACAGCCGCTTCGCGGTGATGACGATGTAGCCCATGCAGCGCATCGCGGTCTCCGTGATGCGCGCCCATTGCTCCTGGATGGCCGCGAGGAACTCGTCGCTGTACGCCCGCCGCACCTCCTCCTCCTTCTCCCGGATGGCGGCGGACACCGCACCGAACGTCGCCATGACGTTCTGGGTGATGTCCAGCACCTGCTCGACCTCGTAGCCCGTGTCGCGGATGAGATACGGGTAGTCCTCGGGGCTGATGAAGCTCCGGGTGACGAACGCGTTCTGCAGGAACGTCTGATCCTCCGGCGAGGCCTTCTCCGCGACGACGATGTCCGCGATGAGCAGCCGTCCGCCGGGGTGCAGCACGCGCGCCACCTCGCGCAGCACCGCGGCCCGGTCGGGCATGTGGAAGATCGACTCGAGCGCCCACGCCGCATCGAACGACCCGGCCTGGAACGGCAGCGCCATGGCGTTGCCGCAGAGGAACGACGTCTGCCCGCTCGTGCCATGGAGGCTCGCCCACCGCTCGGCCTGCGCGGCCTGCCGGGGGCTGATGGTGATGCCCTCCACCATGCATCCGCTGCTCTGAGCCAGCCGCGTCGCCGGCTCCCCGAGCCCACAGCCGATGTCCAGCACCCGGTGGCCCTTCTGCGCCCCGAGCTGTTGGATCATCAGGTCCGTGAAGCGCTGCTGCGCCTCGCCGAATGTGCCGCCGGATCCACCCGAGGGCCAATAGCCCAGGTGCAGGCTCCTGCTGCCGATGATCTCGTAGAACGGCGTGATGTAGTCGTAGTGCCGCGCTACGGCTTCCGGTGTTGTCTTGCTTGCCGCGGTCATGGTGCCCGACAGCATACGCTCCAACGCCCGTGCGGGTCGCGGGGCTCGCGTCGTATCACCCACCTCGCACCCCGATGCTCGCCGCCGGAGCACCGTTGCGAAGCTATCAGTTCCCTCAACCCACCCTCGACACAGCCTGGAGCATCCTGGAAGAGCGGCTCTCCTCGCAGCCTCCCCCGCTCCAACAGCCACCGCACCTTGCTGCTCGCCCGCGCGGCTTCACGCGCGGTGAGCCCCTGGAGCGCGCGCGCCGCACCGTGCGTGCGGCGCTCATGGGGGGGGAGGGGGCTCGCAATCTCTTACATCGAGATGGGATGGGCTCGCAGCCAGTCCTGGGCGCGGCGGATCCGCTCGGCCGCCGCGGGCAGGTTCATCTCCCCCAGCAGCTTCCGGTAGGGCTCCAGGTCCTCCGCCGTCCACTGCGTCTTCGCCTCCAGGTCCGCCCTCACCACCTGCTCCTCCGCCGAGCGCGCCTGCGGCTCGCTGTACGACGTGAGGATCGCCGCCAGTATCATCCGCACCGGCTCCGCCTCGAAGGCCACCGCCGCGTCCGAGAAGAAGGCCCGCGTCGTCTCGTTCAGCGCCGTGTCCTTCGCCTGCGCCCGCATCCGCTCCAACATCCCCGGCAGCATCTCCCGGTCCGAGTCCAGCGCCGCCCTCACCGCGCCCAGGAAACCGGACACCGCCGCGCTCCGGGCCTTCGCGTCCATGCCCGGCACCTTCAGCGCGTTCAGCGGCTCCCACAGCACGCTGGTGAGCCACACCTGCTCCTCGGGTGTGAAGACGGACGGCGTCATGCTCTGGCGCAGCGCCGCCTCCACCCGCCCCGAGCGATCCTTCGCCTCCTGCGTGATGCGCGCCGCCAGCTCCGGATCCGACTCCACGTACTTCACCAGCGGCTCCATCTCCCCCTCGCCCGCCTTGCGCAGCACGTCGCGCGCCTCGTCCGAGAGGTCCGCGTGCTCGGCGAGCGTCTCCAGCTTCGACGCCAGCTCCTGGCCGTGCCGGGCGCCCCACTCGCGGAACTGCACGCCGAACACCACGTCCAGCACCGGCCGGTCCTCCGGCTGGAAGTTGCCCGTCTTCGGCGTGGTGGACAGCAGCGCCCCCAGGCACAGCGCCTGCCGGTCCTCCGCGCTCAGGCCCGCCGTCGTGGCCCGTACCAGCAGCGTGGTCCTCAGCTTCTCCAGGAAGGCCCGCGTCCCCAGCTCGCGCACCGTGCCCAGCCGCAGCGTGTTGCGCGCCTGCGCCGGGTCCCTCGCCACGGCGTCCTCCAGCCGCTCCAGCTCCCGCGTCACGTGCTTGTCGAAGGCCGCCGCATCGAAGCGCAGGCCCGGGCCCGGACCCCACTGCGTCAGCAATTCGCCCAGGTGGTCCAACGTCTCGGACACGCGCGACATGTCGCCGCTCCCGAGCATGTCCATCGCCGCCTGCAGATCCTGGGCGAGCGGGTGCTCGGCGGGCTTGGGCGCGGCGGCCGCTTCCTTCGCCCGATCCTCGGCGGCATGGCAGCCCTTGTACTTCTTGCCACTTCCGCAGGGGCAGGGGTCGTTGCGTCCGGGCTTCTGGCGGCTCATGTCCTCACACCTCTCGAAGGAGAAACGACGGGGCCCGGCACACGGTAGTGCCGGGCCCCCTCTTCACCCAGGTGTGCTCCCTAGCAGGGCGAGCGCGTCAGGGCGAGTAACCAAGCGTCAGGCCAATCACGTGGGCCGAGCCCTTGTAGGTGCCCGGCAGCGGCGGGAAGGTGCTCTCGTTCTCCATGAGGGAGATGAACTGGTAGCCCGCGTCCACCCGGAAGGCGGAGAAGGCATAGCCGGCGCCCAGCGACACGCGGATGCGGTCCGCGTCCGGCAGGTCCGGCGCGAGCGTCTCCGCGGGCGAGGGTGTCGGGTCGTAGACGAAGCCCGCGCGCACCGCCAGCGCGTCCGTCACCATGTACTCGCCGCCCACGTGGACGTTCCACCGGTCCTCCCAGTTCTTCACGGAGGGCTGGTTGAAGGCGGGGGTGCTCTGGAACTCGAAGAGGATCTGCCGGACGCTGGACCACTTCACCCAGTTGACGTCGGCGGCCAGCAGCAGCTTCTGCATCGGCGTGAAGGCCAGGCCCAGCCCCAGCGAGGCGGGCGTCTCCAGGGCCACCCGGACGGGCTGGTCCGGGAACGCCGGGGCCACTGGCTCCGGGAAGCCCGAGAAGTCCGCGTCGCCCTCGTTGAACAGCAGCACACGGCTGCGGAAGTGCGCGCCGAGCGTCAGCATCCCCGGCAGCAGGTCCGCCTGGACGCCCGCGTTGTAGCCGAAGCCCCACGAACTCGTGGACAGCGACAGCTCGCCCGTGGCTCCGGCGGCCGGAGACGGCGGGGGCACCACGATCTGCCGGCGGACATCGAGCGTGCCATACACCGCCTGGAAGCCCACGCCCAACCGCAACCAGCTCAGCGGCGCATACGCCACCGTGGGGTTGATGTCGAAGGTGGCCACCTGCGACTCGCGGGCGATCTGCCGCCCCACGAAGTCGTCCGGCCACTTGCTGTTGGCGCCAAAGGGCGTGAAGACACCCACGCCCGCGGCGAGCTGGTGGGTGATTTTGTAGGCGAAGTAGCCGTGCGGCGGAGGCGACACCGGATTCTGCGTCTGCTCGACGCCCGTCGCCGTGGGCGTGAAGCCCAGGTGGGCGAGGATGAGCGAGTCGCCGAGCTGGAGGTCCAGCTTGTTCACCCCGAGGATGCCCGCCGGGTTGTAGTAGATGGACGAGCCATCCCGCATGCTCGCCACGCCCGTCGAGCCCATGCCGGTGGCCCGGGCGCCCTGGGTGTCGATGGCGATGCCGGCTGCCTGGCTGGCCCCCGCGGCGAGCAGGGTCACGACCGTGAGTGTCTTCTTCATACGCGAGTCCTTCTTCGCGACGACCGACTGCGTTTGCCTTTGGTGAGGTAAGGTTGAGTCGTACCCGGAGTGTGGCATCCCCTCCTCGCGGGCAGGTGCGCGTGCGCTCCCGGACAGAGGGGGGTGGGGGCTCGGCGCTTCGCGTCGGGTGGAAGACGGACGATGCCGGGGGGGCGGTTCCCGGATATAGGTTGGGCCCATGAAACGACTGCTCAGTGCGATGACCCTCATGGCGGCCGTGGGCGTGGCGCAGGCCCAGGCGCAGCAGCACCCCCCGGCGGCTCCTTCGGAGCAGCAGGCTCCCCAGGGCGCTCCCGAGGCGGGCGGCCTCACGTGGACGTCTCCCGCGGGTTGGGAGACGCAGGGCGCCCGGCCCATGCGCGTGGCCACCTACCGCATCGCTCCCGCCAAGGGCGACACCGACGCCGCCGAGCTGGCCATCTTCTACTTCGGCGCCGGCCAGGGCGGCGCGGTGGACGCCAACGTGAAGCGCTGGCTGGGCCAGTTCCAGAAGGCGGATGGCACCCCCATCACCGAGAAGGACGCGCGCTCCAAGAAGGAGACCGTCAACGGCCTCGCCATCACCACGCTGGACGTCAAGGGCACCTATACCGGTGGCGGCCCCATGATGGGCCCCTCCACGCCCAAGCCCGGCTACCGGCTGCTGGGCGCCATCGCCGAGGGCCCCGAGGGCCCGCTCTTCTTCAAGCTCACCGGCCCCGAGCGCACCGTGGCCAGCGCCGAGAAGGGCTTCCGCAAGCTGCTCGAGTCGGTGAAGAAGAAGTAGGAAGAAGTTTTCCCACCGCGTCCATCCGGAGACACCCTGGAACGTCGGGCGTGCGACGCACGTCTGGCTCGGGTGTTCCGGGATTCAACAGGCAACGGCGTTCCCTCTGCACGGCGCTCGCGGCGGACACACGTTGGCGGTGAGCCGGGACGTGTGCACTCCGACCCATCACCTTGATCCCCACGAGTGACCACGTCACCAGGGCTCCTCCTCCCTGGGTAGGGGAGGTGCACCCTCATCCCCCTTGCTTCGGATGGAATCATGCGAAGTCGCTTCCTGACCCTGATGATGGTGGCCGCGCTCTCGTCCGCGTGCGGCCAGCAGCGGCAAACCCCCGCCACCGAGGAGGTGGACGAGCAGCAGCTCGCGGAGGACTCGCGCGAGATGGCCCGGCGCTATTCGCAATGGCAGGCGTCCCTGCGCGCACAGGCGATCAAGACCGGGGACAACGAGAAGATGCCCCTGGACCTGAGCGACGAGGTGCACTACCGCTTCGTGATGAACCGGCTCAAGGCCTCGGGGCTCTCGGCGCTGAACGCGCCCCTGCTCTTCCTGCGCCTGGACGAGCTCCACCGCCGGCTGCCCCTGCCCGAGCGGCCGATGGAGGCTCCGGTGGTGGGCATGACGGCCACGGCGGACGGCATGGCGTGTGGACACATGATTCCGCTCGGCCTCAGCGGGAGTGACACCGCCTATGCCCGCTTCAACGGCACGGGCCTCACCTCGTGCTTCGGCGGCTCGGACTACGGCTACGTGGACCTCACGGCCTTCGTCACGGACGAGGACCAGACGTCCTTCCAGTTCCTCGCCAGCGAGTCCCACGAGGAGTACGCGGGCAAGGTGCTGGAGACGCCGCCGCTCGAGCTCGCCGTGCCGAGGCAGGACGACAAGCAGCTGCTGGTGGACTCGCTGGCCATGGCCTTCAACGAGACGACGGGCGAGGAGCAGCTCACCTATACGTCGGTGTCGGCCACGCTGCACCCGGTGCCGGGGCTGGGCGAGGGCGACATCGTCCTCGAGCACCCGAAGGATCTGCTCAAGGACACGCCCGAGAAGCACATCCGCGTGTGCCTGGAGCGCGGGGCGCTCGGCGGCTACCTGGATTGTGATTACGGGCTGGTGCGCCAGGAGGCGGACGGGACGTGGACGCCCTTCCCGGCCTCGGGGGCCACGGGCATCGCCGGCGTGGATGTGGCCGCCACGCGGGACTCCGGGACCGCGACCGGCGTCCCCACGTGGATTCCCAACCCGGGCGCGTACTTCGAGGCCCCGGTGAAGCCCGTGGACCCGGCGCGCTTCCAGCTGCCCATGCGGGGCCACTTCATGCCCCACGTCCTGGAGGAGTGCCAGGTGACGAAGGTGACCAGCAAGGTGGCGGCCATCCTGGTGGACGCCGGTGGCTGGTGTGAGGCGGGCACGGCGGCCGGCACCGTGGTGGGCAAGGGCGAGCTGCCCTGGAAGGTGGCCGCCCCCAGTGCGTCCGGGGCATACCCCTTCGACGGCATCGTGGATTTCGGTACGGGCAACTGCCTGATGCACGCGCAGAACGTGCGGCTGGAGATGTGGGTCTACACCGAGGGCACGTGCCCGGACCCATACGGTGGCGAGCCGGAGCCCTTCCGCTGCCCCTCGAAGAAGGTGGTGAGCCCCGTGGACTACAAGCGCGGGTGCCTGGCGGAGGGGACGCGGGTGACGCGGGCGGATGGCCGGAGCGTCCGGGTGGAGCAGGTGAAGGTGGGGGAGAAGCTGCTGACGCAGGGCACGGGGCGGGCGCTGACGGTGACGTCCGTGACGCGCGGTGGGGAGAGCCAGCCGCTGGTGAAGCTGCGCGACGAGCAGGGGCGTGAGGTGCGGGTGACGCAGACGCACCCCCTGGTGACGGCGGCGCGCGGCGTGGTGCAGGCGAGCGAGCTGAAGGTGGGGGACGCGGTGCTGACGCGCACCGGGGCCCGGAAGCTGGTGGCGGTGGAGCGCGTCCCCTACGCGGGAGCCGTCTACAACTTCGCGCTGGGCACGCCGGAGGAGCTGGCCGGGCTGGGGCCCGAGGCGAGCACGCTGTACGCTGGCGGCTTCCTGGTGGGTGACAGCCAGCTGCAGGAGTCGCTGGAGAAGGCCCGGCGCGTGGATGCCCGGGCGCTGCTGACGCGGCTGAACGGCGCCTGGCACGAGGACTTCCGGCTGTCCCAGGCCCGGAAGCTGGCGCGCGCGCGCCGGTAGCCCACGCCCAGAAGCTCGAGGTCCCCGAGGGGCCGTCCCGGACATACAGGGGCGGCCCTTCTGCTTTTCCCACGGGCCCGCCAGCTGCCCCGCGGCCCTGGGTGCGATCACACCTCCCCACACCTTTCTACAGGCCAGAAGGTAAGGAAAAGCTTTTCCCCCTCCTTTCTACAGACATGGGTATGGGAAAGGATTTGCCCAATCCTTTCTACAGCTTTCTACGCCAGCGCCATGAAAGGCTTTCAGCTTTTTCCCTCTCATCCGGGGGGGAGGCGGGCGAGGGCATCCGCTCGGCTGGCCGTGAGTCCTTCCCGGCGGGGACCGGGCATTGTCCGGTGTTCGCGGGTTTTCCTTGAAGTGTGTCTGTGTTTGGACAGGGAAGGAAAATCCTTTCCCAGACCGTCTTCCCATTGCGCGAGGCATCCCCAGTTTCCCGCCGTCTCCAGCCCCTGTGAGGTCAAACCCCATGAAACTGTCTTTGAATGCGCCGTCCCGGATGCTTCCGCGCCTCGCCCCGGTCATGTTGGGCCTGGCCCTGCTCGGCGCTGGCTGCGCCCAGCAGAAGGCGCCCGCGCAGCAGGTCGACGAGAAGGCCCTCGCGGCCGACTCGCTCTACATGGCGCGGCTCTACGCCGGCTGGGAGCAGCAGCTGGAGGCGCAGGGGCACTCGCGCGGCGGCCGGAGCTCGCAGATGGCGCTGGACCTCGCGGATGACACGCAGTACCGCTTCGTGAAGAACCGCCTGCTGGCCGCGGGCAACACGCCGGAGAACTCGCCGCGGCTCTTCGGCAAGCTGGAGACGCTGCGCAAGGAGAAGAAGACCGGCACCCCGGGCCCGAAGGCCCGCAAGGACCGGCTCACCTCGGCCGCCACCGGCGAGGCCCCGGAGAACTCGCGGTGTGGCCACCTGCTGCCGCTCGCCGACGTGGCCAGCCCCGACAACACGGTGGCGAAGTTCCAGGCCTCCGGCCTCGTCACCTGCTTCAACGGCTCCGACTACGCCTACGCCGACGTCACCGCCTTCGCCGCCAACCGTGAGCGCACGCAGTTCCGCGTGCTCGGCACCGAGTCCCTCGAGGAGTACGCCAGCGCCGTCCTCGAGACGCCGCCGCTCCCGCTCTCGCTGAAGGTGAACCTGGAGGAGGAGCTCTTCGTCGACTCGGTGGCCATCGCCTTCGACGAGGAGACGGGCGAGCAGCACCTGTCCTATGCGGTGGCCGAGTCGTCCCTGGTGGCCCTGGGCATGCACGACATCAACCTCATCACCGTCCAGCACCCCAAGGAGCTGATCGGCAAGATGCACAGCGACAATCCGATCCGGACCTGCCTGGAGCGTGGTGCCGTCTCCGGCTTCCTGGATTGTGATTACGCCTCGGGCAGCAAGGATCCCGTCACGGGCATCTTCAAGCCCTTCGCCAAGCCCTTCACGGGCGTGGGCGCGGCGGACCCCGAGGCGAGCCACTCCGTGTGGGTCCCCGCCGCCGGGGCCTACTGGGCGCCCGCGAGTGGAACCTATGAGCCCAGCCACCTCTACCTGCCCATGCGTGGCTGGTACCAGGTGACCCTGCCGTCGGACTGCACCTTGAATGAGATGCTCAGTGAGGCGACCGTCGTGCTGATGGAGCGTGGCGGCCGTTGCTCCGCGGGCACCATGCCCGGCAACAGCGTCCTCAAGGGGAGTCTGCCCTTCAAGACGCCGTTCCTCGACGAGTATGACCGCACGAAGCTCAACGTCCCCTTCGATGGGCTGGTGGACTTCGGCAAGGACTGCCTGGACATGTACCAGAACGTGCGCCTGATGATGCGCGCCACGCTGAAGGCCACCTGCGTGGACTACGCGGGCAACAGCCGGCCCTACACCCGCTCGCGCTACCAGGACATCCTCAACCTCGACTGGCGCAATGCCTGCCTCGCCGAGGGCACGCGCGTGACGAAGGCCGATGGCTCGCAGGTGCCGGTGGAGCAGGTGAAGGTGGGGGATAGGTTGCTGGCCAATGGTCAGGGCCAGGCCCTCACTGTGACGACCGTGTCCCGTGGCGGCGAGCGCAAGCCGCTCGTGAAGCTGCGCGATGCCCTGGGCGGCGAGGTGATGGTCACCCAGACGCACCCCATGGTGACGGCCACCCGCGGCGTGGTGCAGGCCGGCGAGCTGAAGGCCGGTGACTCCCTGCGGACCCGCACCGGTGCGACGAAGCTCGTGGGCGTCGAGCGCGTGCCCTTCTCCGGTGACGTGTTCAACTTCGCCCTCGGCACTCCGGAGGAGCTCGCCGTGGCCACGCCCGGGACGAACACGATGTACGCCAACGGCTACCTCGTGGGTGACAGCCAGATGCAGCTCACCCTGGAGAAGCAGCGCTCCAGCGACTCCCGCGAGGTGCTCGCCCGCCTCAACGGCGCCTGGCACGAGGACTTCCGCCTGCACCAGGCTCGCATCCAGAGCGCTCGCCGCTAATCCCCTTCACGTATGTCCGTGAAGGAGTGCCCGTGGGCCAGGCGCTGACAATGTGCCCATTTCCCCTCGCCCTCCGGGAGAGGGGATATGCCCCAGGGCCGTCCGGAGTTGCCGGGCGGCCCTCTGCTTCATCAGAAGGGCAGCCAGCTCGGCTTCACGCTCCGGGGGTTCGTGAGGGTGTAGGCGAGCTGGCTCCGCAGGTCTCCGAAGGCCATGGTGTCAGGGGGGCGCCGGGGAGCACGGCAAGGCGCTTGCTACAGCCGGAGAGAGCCCGAAGGGGCTTCTTCACTGGAGGTGGTCGTGACGCGCCGCACTGTCGAGCCCCAAGTCGTTGCAATGCCTGACATCATCCTCTATCCCCGCGACACGGTGATGCGCGCGCTCGAAGTGATGCACCGTTACGGCGTGCACCTGTTGCCAGTGGTGGATGAACGACACGGCGAAATCCTCGGCCACGTCTCCGAGGAGGAGCTGCACCGCATCTGGTCCACGCTCCCGCTGGCCCGCATGACTGAAATTCTGACTGCCCGCGCCACCCTCGCTTCGGAAGGAAGTGCAGGCGACCGTCCGCGCGTGGTGCTCGTGCCGGGCGGGCAGGGCGTTCGCTCCACCTGGTTGCACTAACGCGCGTCCGCCACCCGACGGATGGCGGCGATGATCTCCTCGGGCACCTCTTCCTGGAGGAAGTGGCCCGCGGGCGTCTCGGTGACACGGGCGCGCGGGAACACCTCGCGGTGACGCCGCAGTGCCCGGCCGAGGATGGGGTCCTTCACTCCCCACACCAGCTCCACCGGTCCCTGGAAGGAGCGCGCCCAGGCGTCTCCCTCGGTGAGCTCCGCCACCGTGGGGTGGTGCGGGCCGTTGGGCACCATGCGCGCCAGGGCCAGGGGTGCCGCGCGGTCCGCCACCCTCCTCAAGGGCCACGCATAGGCCCTCGCCACGTCTCCCGAGATGGAGGACGGGTCCCCTTGCGTGCGTCCCAGCACGGGCACCGGGAAGTTGAACAGCCGGAAGGCCACGTCGCTGACGACGGGCATCTGCGAGAAGCGGTGGAAGGCCGTGGTGCGGAAGCGCTCGGGCTTGAGGAGCGCGGTGTTCATCACCACCAGCCCCGTCACCCGGCCGCCCGCTCGCGCCGCCATCCACGCGCCGATGGGGCCTCCCCAGTCCTGCACCACCAGCACCACGTCCTTCAACTCCAGTCCCTGGACGAGCTCCAGCAGGGCCTCGCCATGGCGCCGCAGCGTGTGCGCGGACACCTCCCGGGGCTTGTCGCTCAGCCCGAGCCCGATGAGGTCCGGCGCCACCACCCGGTACGGCGCTCCCGCCAGCCCCGCCATCACCTTGCGATAGAGGAAGGACCAGGTCGGGTTGCCGTGCAGCAGCAGGACGGGGCGCCCCTCCCCCTCGTCCACGTAATGCATCCGCCCGAAGACAGTCGGGGCGAAGCGCGGGCGGTACGGGAAGAGCCGGGTGATGAAGGTGGGAAGTTCGATCATGGGCGCAAAGGCGTAGCACTTGCGTGCATGGTCAACATCAGCGGTGTGCCCAATGCCGACTTCCCAACGGGCTGCCCCCGGGGGCGCGGCCAGATCGCTCCACGCTTGCCAGGGTGTAGGGGGTCGCCCCCACGCCAACCGGTGGGGGCCGGAGGAGGCGTGGCATGAAGGCTGTGGCGATCATCCTCGCTGCGGGGGAGGCCAGGAAGATGGGCTACTCCAAGGCACTCATCGAGCACGAGGGGGGCAAGAGCTTCCTGCAGTCGCTCGCATCGACGTTTGGCAAGGCCGGCTGCTCGGTCATGGGCGTCATCGGCAAGGAGGCCGATGCCGTGCGTGACCAGCACCCGGCCATCCACCTGGTGGAGAACGAGCGGTGGCAGGACGGCCAGCTCAGCTCGGTGAAGGCCGGGCTGGAGGCGGCCTTCGAGGACGGGGCGGACATCATTCTCCTGCAGCCGGTGGACATGCCCGCGCTGCGTGCTTCCACGCTCAAGTCGCTCATCAAGGCGATGGGGGACTCGGTGGAGGCCATCCGCCCCGAGTTCGAGGGGGCCTCGGGCTTCCCCATCATCCTCTCGCGCGGCGCCGCCGAGCGGCTGCGGGACAGGGACTCCACCGAGACGCAGCTGGAGGTGGCGGTGCGCGGCCTGCAGGTGCGCCGCATTCCGGTGAAGGACCCGGGCGTCGTCGTCAACATCAACACCCCGGAGACGTACGAGCGGCTGTTCGGCTCGGCGCCGAAGCTGGCGCCTCCGCCCAAGCGCCGGGGCAAGAAGTCCGAGTCCACGGGCACCCCGGTGTCCACGGGCGCGTCGGCTCCCCTGGAGGCTTCCTCCGAGGGGATTTCCGGAACGTGAGCCCGGCGCGGCGTGCCCGGACCCGGCTGGCGGGTCCGGGGCACGTTGCTAGAAGTACAGGCCGACGCCCGCGTAGGGGCCGCTGAAGGAGTCGCGGTGCACCACGCCGTCGACCAGGCCGCGGTCATCGAGCATCAGCACCCGCCAGCCGGCGCGCAGGTTGATGGCGCTGAGGTGCAGGGCCAGGCCCGCCTGGGCGTCCAGCTGCAGGTGTGGCGCCGGGACGATCTGCGCGCGGGTCTCCAGGTCCAGGGAGCCCAGGAGGCAGCGCTCGAAGGACAGGGCGAGGCTGGGGCCCGTGAAGGTGGCGTCCGGCGCCTTCGCCGAGGCGAACCCGCCCTCCAGGCGCAGCCGCGTCTGGTCATCGGCGTACACCGCGAGCGTCAGGTGCAGGGAGAAGAGGTCGATCTTGTCCTCGCCCGCCGTGCCGTCGTCCGTGGGCAGCCGCATGCCCGTGCCCGCCAGGGCCACGCCGAAGCGCTCGCCCTCGATGCCCGCGTTGAGCCCCACCGCCGAGCCCTCTCCCAGCGCGAGCCCTTCCGCGTTCACCCGGAACATCAGCGTGTTGCGGTTGCGCACCTCCGACGTCTGAATCCGCTGCTGGACCACCGGCTCCTGCCCGTAGGCGTACATCGGCTGCTCGCCGGGGGCGGGCTGCGCCTGGGGGACCTCGGCGGGGGCGGTCTCGTAGGTGGTGGTCGCCTCCTGGTAGTGCGAGGCGAGTTCCGCGACATCCGCGGCGATGTGGATGATGTCCAGGATGGTGCCCACGGTGTTCGCGACGTCGTTCGAGGAGCTGGAGCCACCGGAGCTGGAGCCGCCGCTGTTGCCGTTGTTGGAACCCACGGGGCTGGCGTCGTGGACGTTGTCACTGCTGGAGCTGGAGGAGTCGGAGCGCTTACCGAAGCGCGCCTCGGCGGTGCCAGCGGTGAAGAGCAGGCTCGATGCCAGGGAGGTGCACAGCAGTTGCCTGAGGGTGGGCACGGGATTTCTCCGGGCGGGAAGAAAGGGGCGCCAGTGGGTGACCAGAGGCTCGGACGGCCGCCTGCCCGGTTTATTCACGGTGCTTTTCCGCGCGATTTCCGAGGCGGGGCGGAGGCATGTGGGTGTCAGTCGAGGAAGCGTCTCCACCAGCGCGTCGCCTCGTCCTGGGTGAGGCGCAGGCTCGAGTAGGTGGGGGGCTGGTCGAGGGTGGTGGTGTCCGAGAGGTCCAGCGGCTCGAGCCAGGGCTCCAGCACCCGGGCGAGCTCCCGGTACGCGGGGAGGGCCTGCCCGGTGGAGAGGTCTCCGGCTTCGGGGTGCTCGCCGAGGGCGATGACTGTGCGTTCCTCGTCGAGCGGGTACACGGTGGTTTCGGGAGATTGGAGGCGAGCGCGAAGGGCGGTGGCGCCACCGAGCTGGCCCAGCACGGGCTGCGCGAGGAAGTTGAGCCAGTGGACGCCATCGACACGTGTGCCCATCCGGTGCGCATGGGACCAGGCCGGGCGCAGGTCGATGCCCGGGTAGCGGAGGAGCTCGGCGCGGAAGGCATCTTCCCGGGAACGCAGGGGCCAGTAGAGCTGCAGGGCGAGGCCCACATGGCCGGTGGTGAAGCGAAGCTGGGAGGCCATCTCCAGGGCGAGCTCGCGCACCTTCGTGGGTCCGTGGGTGTGCAGGTACTCGGTGGGGAGTGTCGCGGTGAGCGTGCTCACCAGGTTGGGAGGGGGCGTGCGCGAGGGAAGCCGGGCCCGGTACCAGAGCTGGTAGCCGTTGGTGCTGCCGAAGCCGCCATCGAAGATGAGTTGGGTGGCGTAGCCCCTCTTCTGCAGGCGGTAGAGGGTGGGGTCGCTGAGTTCTTCGATGAAACGGAACGGACGCTCGGGCCGGAGGAGGTAGTGGAGATAGTCCCAGGTCTCCTCGTTCAGCGGGTTGCCTTCGTCGTCATTGGTGTAGAGGTGATTGATGACGCTGGGGCCCTGCCCCACCGCCTGCATGTAGCTCTTGACCGCATGGCTCACCCCAGAGCCGATATCCGGGTGGTCGTACGGTAGGTAGAAAGCGAAGCGAACAACGTCTCGTGCCAGCAACTCCCGCAGCGGAAAGCGGGGTGTTTCGCCACTCCAGAGTTTGACGTGCACGGGACAACGTCCACGGTGGCGGATGCGAGGAAATGGGGAAGTCATCAGGGGATGCCGAGTTGGAAGAGCCCCGCAGGAGAGATGACGGCCGCTGGGCATCGGTTCGAGAGGTTCTGGTAGGCTTTCAATTGAGTCTCTACCCATTGTGATTTGTGTGGAGCCAGCTTCTGGTCGGAGAGGCAAGGGAATTTGAGCTCGTAGACGCACTGTACGTCGGTGGCGTTTCTCGTCCCGTGCACGACGAAATCGGGATGGAGGGTATCGACGCCCTTGTCCGTCAGCACGACTCCATTCACCTCGGGGTCGGGCTTGTAGCGAGGCTCGACGGTGAAGTTCTCGCGGAGGTTCGGAGGCAGGCGAGCCTTGAAGCAGGCGAAGGCCGCAGCGTGCTTGAGCCTTCCGAGTTCCTGGGCAAGGGTCACTTTTTCGCCCGACGCATCGAAGCCGACTCTTTTCAGGCACTCGGCGTCATTGGGGAACTTCCCATTCTCGAATGGGAAGCCTCCTTCCCGCTGCTGGTAGGCCTCGTTGATGTCCGCGTGCGCCTGGGCCACGCAGTCCTTGAGGGTTGCTTCGACCAGATCCAGCTCCGCGCCGGTGAGGGCCCGCTCGAGGGTGTTGAGTCCCTGGATGGCCTCGACGGCCTGGACGACCTTCTCGAGTACCTGTCCGGCGCGAGTCGCCGCTGGCACGACGATCTCCCCGGTACTTGCATTGACCGGGGCGGCACAGGCCAGGCCACACGACTGGTTGAACTGAGAGCGCGCGCCGGTGAGCTGTCCGCTCCGGGATGGCGAGGGGTGGAACGTGGTGGTGCAGGAGATGCTGATGAGCGCCAAGAGGTGAATCCAACCGAGCCGAGCCACGTGTCCCCCAACGGAATGAGCCGGGGGTCGAGAATGCATCGGGCATTCACCGCCGTGAAGCGCCTTCGGTGACGCCTCTCTCGGTTACCGCGCTTGTCCCGGGCGCTTCTTGGCCAGCCGTTGATCCGCGGGCGCAGCGGGTGCGGGAGGTGGCGTGGGTTTCGGCGGCGCGGGCATGAGCTGCAGCTCCAGCCGCCGGTTGCGCTCGCGCGCCAACGGTCCGTCATCCACCACCACCGGGTGGTACGGCCCGTAGCCCGCCGCCACCAGCCGCTCCGGGCCCAGCTTCGTCTTCTCCCCCAGCAGCCGCACCACCGTCACCGCGCGCGCCGAGGACAGCTCCCAGCTCGTTGCTTCCGGCGTCGTCTCCGGCACCGCGTCCGTGTGCGCCGCCACCTGCACCAGGTGTCCCTCCACCGCCAGCTTCGCTCCCACCCGCGTCAACAGCTCCGCTCCCGCGGGCGTCAGCGCCGCCTTGCGCGGCTCGAAGAGCAGCCGGTCCGCCAGCTCCACCCGGAGCCGTCCCTCCGTCTCCGTCAGGAAGACCTCGCCCTTCTCCAGCTCCGCCTTCAGCAACTGCTCCAGCTCCGTGCGCACCGCCTCGCGCCGCGCGAGCAGCACGTTCTGCTCCCCGGCCCGCTTGTTGAGCGCCGCGTTCTGCGTGGACAGCCCCTGCTGCTGTTGCTCCAGCAGCCGCAGCCGCCGCGCCATGCTGTCCCGCAGCACTTGCAGCTCCGCCACCCGGGCCTCGGACTCGCTGGCTTCGCGCTCCAGCTGCTCCACCCGCTGCATCAGCGACGAGATGGAGCGCGACGCTCCCCACCCGCCCAGCACCGTCACCCCCAGCGAGCCCGCCAGCAGCCACCAGGGCAACCACCGGCGCTGGTGCTTCTCCGCGTCGCTCGCTGCTCGTTCCATCCGGGGCTCCTCCTCGGCGCTCGTGGTTGGAACTCCAATGATATACGGATTCAGCGCAGCCAGTGCACCAGCGCCCACGCGGCCAGGGCCACCGGGGTCAGGAAAGCCGCCACATTCACCGCCGCCAGGAGCAGCGCCGCCGCCGACCAGCCCGCGAACGTCATCCGGTCCTTCCTCGTCGGCGCGGGCACCGGCACGTCCATCCCCAGCGCGCTCCGCATCTCCTCCACCGTCCGGCCCAGCAGCGCGTCACCGTACTCGGCCCGGTAGAGGTTGCCCGTGTGCAGGCCCCGCTGGAAGGCCTTGGCAATCCGCCGCGGCATGAAGAACAGCCCCGCGCCCATCCCCGACAGGTTCAGCAGCCACGCCACCCAGTGGTCCGTGCACCCGCCCGCCACTTCCCACGCGGAGATCTCACACTCGCCCCGGAAGTCCGTGCGGTAGCCCGTCAGCACGTGGTGCAGGTCATGGAAGCGCAACGCCCGCACGCGCTCGGCCGAGTTGGGGAACCAGAAGGGCACCGGGCCCACGTCCACCCGCACCCAGCGCTCGTCGTAGTTGCCGCCCTGTCCGAAGCCGTTCTCCTCGAAGTAGTGCTCGCGCGCCTGGCGCAGCGTCAGGGTCGCCTCGTTGCTCATGACCGCCTCCGTTTGTTTCCGCCAGCCGTTCCGCTCCCCGGCCCGAGCCCCTTCAGCTGCAGCGCGAAGGAGCGCTCGAGCATCGGGCGCCAGCTGTCCCCCGGGCCCAGTGCCCCGGACAGCCAGCCCATCAACGTCGTGATGTACAGCGAGAAGAAGTTGAAGCCCGCCATCTCCAGGTCCACGTCCCCGGCCACCTCGCCGCGCTCGCGCGCCGCCGCCACCAGCCCCGCCAGCCGCGCCGCGAAGGCCCGCTCCAGCTGCATCCGCTCCCCGCCCGGCCCCGGCTCCATGAAGAGCAATTCCCGGATGAACATGCGCGCCAGCGCCGGGTCCTTCGCGTACAGCCGGAAGAAGCCCTCGAAGACGTGCAGCAGCTGCTCGAGCAGCGGGGCCCGCGGGGGCAGCGTGCGGAAGCGCTCCTCCTGCACCGCCTCCACCCGCTCGGCCAGCACGAGCATCAGCAGCTCCTCCTTGGTGCGCGCGTAGAGGAACAGCGTCCCCGTCCCCACGCCCGCCCGCTCGGCGATCTCCCGCGTCGTCGTCTCCGCGAACCCCTTGCTCGTGAAGAGCTCCCGCGCCGCCTCGCGGATGCGCTCCAGCTTCTCCTGCTTGTTGCGCTCCCTCAGTCCCGGGGCCTCGGCGGCCTTCGGACGGGCGCTTGCCTTCCGAGAAGTGACCATGCTCAAAAATGAGTATGCTCAGAAATGTGCCGCGGCGCAAGCCAATCACCCGGTGGTGGGACGGCGGGGAGGGGCGTTCAGCCGAGCGGCAGGTGGAGCAGGAAGTGGGCGCCCTGGCCCGGCGTGCTCTCCACCTTCAGCTCGCCGCCGTGGGCGCGGGCGATCTGCCGCGACACGTAGAGGCCGAGCCCCAGGCTCTCGCGCGCGTGCTTGCCCGTGGCCCGCTGGTAGCGCTCGAAGATGCGCGCCTGCATCTCCGGGGTGATGCCCGGCCCGAAGTCCCGCACGCCGAGCACCGCCGTCCCTTCCCTGTGCTCCACGTGCAGCTCCACCGGCTGGCCGGCGGCGTACTTCATCGCGTTGGACAGCAGGTTCATCACCACCTGCTCCACCCGCAGCCGGTCCACCTTGGCCACCACGGGGGCCTCCGCGCGCACCACCGCGGTGCAGCCGGCCTCGGCCAGCTTCTCCTCGAAGCGCACCACCACCCAGTGCACCAGCTGCGCGAGGTCCACCTCCTCGCGCTCCAGCTCCAGGTGCCCGGTGGAGACGCGCGACACGTCCAGCAGGTGGCTGACGAGCCGCTCCAGCCGCTCCGTCTGGCGCCGGGCCGTCACCAGCGACTGGCGCAGCTTGTCCTCGGTGGGCATGTGGCCCGCGTCCACCGTCCGCTGCAGTGCCGTCAGCTGCAGGCTCAGCGCGGACAGGGGGTTGCGCAGCTCGTGCGTGGCGATGGCGACGAAGTCGTCCCGTGCCGCCACCGCCTGCTCCGCCTGGTGGAAGAGCCGCGCGTTGTCCACCGCCAGCGCCGCGCGCCAGGCCAGGTCCTCCACGAAGGCCAGGTCGCGCTCGGTGTAGCGGCGCGTCTCGTCCTGGCTCACCACCGTCAGCACGCCCAGCGTGCGCTCCCGGGCGATGAGCGGGACGAACATCACCGAGCGCGGACGCAGCGGCGCCAGCGTCGCCCGGAAGTGGGCGTCCAGGGTGTCGTCCTCCAGGAGCGTGTCGCCCACCTCGGACACCAGCAGGGCCCGGCCGGATTCCAGCACCCGCCAGGTGGGCGAGTCCGGATGGGGGTGGGGCGACAGGCGCCGCGCCTCCTCCAGCACCCGCTGGGTCTCCGCCCGGCGTGCCGCCGCCGCCACCCGCTCCAGGCGCTTGCCGTCCTCGGAGCGCACGTCGAGCATGCAGCAGTCCGCCAGGTGCTCGGCCACCACCCGCACGGTGCTCTCCATCGTGGTGCGCGGCTCCAGCGAGGAGGACAGCCGCGTGGTGGCCTCGGCGAGGAAGCGCAGGCCCTCCTCCACCTGCTTCTGCTCGGTGATGTCCAGCACCGTGAGGCCCACGCCCAGCGTCTCCCCGCCCACCTTCACCGGGAAGAAGGTGCTGTGCACCGGGCGCGGGGGAATGCCGGGCCGCGCCGGTATCAGGGCGTTCCGGTTCGTCCGCGGCTCGCCGCGCTCCATCACCTCGCGCAGCAACCGCTCCACGAAGGTGGCCTCCTCCGGCTCCGGCAGCAGCTCGCGCACGGTGTGCCCCCGGTGCGCCTCGGGGGACTTGCCATTCATGGCGGCCAGCACCGGGTTGACGAGCGCGTAGCGCAGCTCCCGGTCCACGAAGCCCATGCCCACCGGCGAGGCGGCGAGGAAGGCCTCCAGCAGCGCCAGGGTGGTGTCGCGCGCCCGCAGCGCGCCCTGGGCCTCGCGGAAGAGCCGGGCGTGCTCCACCACGAAGGCCACGCGCCGGGCCAGCTCCTCGGCGTACTTCAGCTCGCGCTCCGTGTAGCGCCGGCCCGGGGTGGAGAGGATGAAGTTGAGCACGCCCACCCGGCGCGCGCCCACCGACAGCGGCACCGCCATGCACGCGCGCGGCCCCAGCTCCTCCATGGCCCGCAGGTGCTCGGGCGTGCGCGCCATCGTGGCCAGCGCCTCGCGGGAGATGTCCGGCAGCAGCAGGGTGCGGCCCTCGAGGAACACCCTCGACAGCGGGCTCGGGCTGCCCACCTTGGGTGGAAAGCGCAGCAGCTCGTTCATCAACGGCTGGTGCGCCGGCTCCCGCGCGGAGGCCACCAGGCGGTGCAGCTCGCCGTCCTCGCCCACCACGTCGATGATGCAGAAGTCCGCCAGCTGGCGCGTGGCCAGCCGCGCCACCGCCTGCAGCGTGCTCTCCCAGTCCAGCGACTCCACCAACAGGCGCGTGGCCTCGGTGAGGAAGGCCTCGGCGTGCTCCGCCTGCCGGCGCGTGGTGATGTCCACCTTCACCGCCACCGCGCCCACGATGGTGCCCTGGGCGTCCTTCAGCGCCGTGGTGGAGTGCAGCACCGTGCGCCGCGCCCCGTCGAAGGCGACGAGCTCCAACTCCTCGTTCACCACTGGCTGCCCGTCGCGCAGCGTGCGCGCCAGGGCCCACTCGTGCGGCTCCAGCCGCCGGCCACTCCCGGGCCAGTAGCCCTCGTAGACGCCGTAGCCCTCCAGCCCCACCCGCGGCAGCGGACCGCCCCAGATGCTCTCCGCCACCGGGTTGGACTCCAGCGGCCGCCCCAGCGCATCCACGATGTAGACGCCCACGGGCATCAATCGCAGCAACGCCCGGAGGTGCTCGCGTTCGGCGAGCAGGGCCGCGGCTTCCGGAGGACCGGATGAATCGAGATGGGACATGACTGCGTGGACTCCCCCCGCGTCCACCATAACGTCCCCTCGTGGCGGGGAGCGGGCGGGACGGGCTGGACGTCGTCCACTGCGCGTTTCATCCGTCAGCCCGGCGGCGTGTTCCCTGTGGGTTCCCAGGGGCCGAGAAAAACGGGCGAGGGCTCCACCTTCAGCGTGGGGGCCGAAAAAGTTGAGGCGGCGCGCCCGGGGAGGGGAACCGGACGCGCCGCCCCCGCCGCCCCCGCACCCATGAGGTGCCAGGCGGAAGTGCAGCCCTACTGCATGAATGCACCGGTGGCCTTCCCAGGGGACCGCCGGAGCTTTCGGCGCCTACCTCGCGCCGACACTTTCGGTTGTACTCGGAGGGTCTGACATCCCCGTGGGCCCCAGCGTCTCCCCGGCGCCAGGGCCCACGGTTCCTCCGCCGACCGCGACTCCCTTCTACACGGAGAGTCTGACACGCCCGCGCCAGCAGTGGTTCCACTCCCGGGCTGACGCGCTCCGGCTTGATTCCAGGGGCGGCGGGAGCCTATTTCCTACCTCCTGCGACAGAGAGGGCCCAGGACGATGGCGATTCGATGTGTGGTGCTGGATTTCGATGGGACGTTCACCGACGCGGCGGCGGAAGGCGCGCCCTTCGTCCAGCACTTCCGTCGGCGGCTGTCCGAGGAGCTCGGCCGGGACGTGATGGAGGCGGGGTGGGCGGACGTGGAGGCCGGGGTGCTGGCCAGCAACGAGGAGCATGGCTGGGAGGTGGGAGGCCGCATCGTGGCGCCGGCCACGGCGGACCCGTATCTGCTGGCCAACTTCGTGGCGCGGCGGCTGTGTGACCGGCTCGGGGTGAAGACGGACAAGGCCGAGCGCGCGGCGCTGCTCGACACGCTCTACCGCGAGGCGTACGCGCAGGTGGGCATGGCCTTCAAGCCCGAGGCGAAGGAGGTGCTGGAGGCGCTGCTGGAGACGGGGCTGCCGGTGCACGTCGTCACCAACGCGCACACGGCCACGGTGGAGGCGAAGCTGACGAAGCTGGCCCCGCGCGGCCGCGAGCGCCTGCGCGTCTCGGGGGACGCGCGCAAGTTCCTCATCGAGCCGGCGTCCACGGAGGACTCCATCTTCTCCGCCGTGCCGGAGACGATGCACGTGGAGGCGCTGGTGCGTCCCATCCACCTGCGGCGTGGGCGCTACTACGATGCGCTGCGCCGCATCTGGAACGAGACGGACACCTCGCCGGAGACGACGCTGGTGGCTGGCGACATCTACGAGCTGGACCTGGCGATGCCCGCGGCGCTCGGGGCCCACGTGCAGCTGGTGCAGCGCACCAACACGCTCGAGTACGAGCGCCGGGCCATCGCCGCGCTCGGCTCGCGCGGCGGCATGGACCCGAGCCTGCGTGCCATCCTCCCGCGCCTGCGCGGCTGAGGCGGACGCGCTCCTTCATTCCAGCGGAGGTGGAGCTTGCTGCCGCTGGAAGCGAAGGGCTAGCTTGCGCCCGGAGCGCACCCTAACGAACCGATGACGAGGCCAGCGCACCCATGATTCGCGAAGTCTCGATCGAGAACTTCAAGTCGATCCAGGAGCTCAACCTGCAGCTCGGACGGGTCAACACGTTCATCGGTGCGAATGGCAGCGGCAAGAGCAACATCCTCGAAGCGATCGCACTCCAATCGGCCGCGGCTCAGAACAAGCTCGACAACGAGTTCCTGGCGTCACGAGGCATCCGCGTCACCGAGCCGATGTTCATGCGGGCGGCTTTCGATGCTGAGGGCGCACAGAGTGACATCACCATCCGCGTGCATTTGGATGACGATGTTGAGATTGCCCATCGTCTGTGGGCCGAGGAAACATCAGCCTATGCGCGATGGCAGGCTGCCCCCATCTGGGATCGTCCTGACCGGATGCAGCGCTCAATGCATGAAGCCGATGAAGCCTTCAAGCACATTGTGAAGGCATTGGGGATACCCGAGTCGGTGCTGGAAGAGCGTCTGCGTTCGGCCATTGAAAAAGCGGCGCTTTCCTATTCAGACAGATTGCCAGGCTTCATCGTCTTCTCTCCTGAGAACTCCTATCTGCGGATCTTCCAGGCCGAGGGCCAGATCCTCCCGCTTGGAATCAAGGGTGAAGGACTCTTCGCTCACCTCAAGGCACTGAATGCCAGGTTCCCTGCCCGCCTTGCGGAGATCATGGACAAGCTCGCGCTGATCGACTGGTTCGAGCGCCTGGACTTCCCTGCTGATCTCGCGCCCGGCGAGCGGAGCATTCGCATTCGCGATCGCTATCTGGCCGAAGGCGCGCTCTTCGACCAGCGCAGCGCCAACGAAGGTTTCCTCTTCCTCCTGTTCTACCTCACCCTCTTCATCAGCCCGGACACGCCCCGGTTCTTCGCCATCGACAACGTCGATGCGTCCTTCAACCCCAAGCTCTGCGCCACCCTCATCCAAGAGCTCACGGGGCTCGCCAAGAAGTACGAGAAGCAGGTGATTCTCACCACGCACAACCCCGCCGTGCTCGACGGTATCGACCTCACCGATGACGAGCAGCGCTTGTTCGTCATCGCCCGGAACAAGGACGGGCACACCAAGGCACGTCGTGTATCGCCGCCCAGGCCGATTGAAGGGGAGCCACCCATGAAGCTCTCGGAAGCGTTCATGCGCGGCTACATCGGCGGGCTGCCCAAGAACTTCTGACGAGGTGACACGTGCCCAGCTTCGGGATCGTCGGCGAAGGGGTCACCGACCAGATCGTTGTCGACAACATCCTGCTCGGATACTTCGGCGACGAAGAACCCATCGTCAACTACGTGCAGCCGCCGCTCGACAAGACCGGTGAGACGAGCGAGCCCGCTCCCGGAGGCTGGGGGCTGGTGCTGAAGTTCTTCGAGCTTGGCGAGCACCGGCGCGCTCTGCAGTTCAACGACTACCTGGTGGTGCAGATCGACACCGACGTCTCCGAGCAGAAGGGCTACGACGTCCCCCACCGTGAAGGCGGCCGGGAACTGGAGGTGGCGGAGCTCGTCATGCGCGTCACCGAGAAATTCAAGGGCATCATCGGTGACGAATTCTGGAGGGCACATGGCCACCGCCTCCTCTTCGCCGTCGCCGTACACGGAATCGAGTGCTGGCTGCTGCCCCTCTTGTACGATGACAATCGGGCTGCGAAGACAACGGGCTGCCTGGATGCCTGCAATCGCGAACGTAACAAGCGCAACAAGGCACCGCTCTCGACCTCAGGCCACAAGAGCGAAACGAAGAATGTGAAGGCGTATCAGGAGGTCGCTCGCGAATATGCGAAGCGCAAGCGCCTGTACGCCGTCCATGACAAGAATCCCAGTCTCGCGCTCTTCATCTCGCAGCTGGATGCGAGAAATGTGAAGGCAGAGCCAGGTGCTGCGCCCCTGGAGGGCGTACCCGGGCAGCAGCCCCCGACCTCATCGGATGCGGAGGAGTAGCTGGTGATGTCCATCGTCCAGAAGCCGTGTCTGCTCCTCCTCGTGGGAGCCCTCGCGAGCGCCTGCGCCGCCACGCCGGGCGCGAAGCGCGAGCCCTCCCCGTTCAAGAAGTGGCCCTCCAAGCCGCCGGACTGTGCGTTCGACTTCTTCGAGGAGGGCGTCGAACCCTCGGAGCCCTCGCGTCCCTACGAGGTGCTGGGCACGCTGGCGCTCGACGGCAACCAGTGGATGGGGCAGGTGGGGCGCGTCGAGGCGCTGCGCGAGACGGCATGCAAGGCCGGCGCGGACGTCGTCCTGCTCTCCCGTCCCTTCGAGCGGGGTTTTGGCAAGCAGGTCATCCGCTCCTACGACGTGCGCTTCGCCGTCTACACGGACGTGCCCCCTCCTCCCGAGGTCCAGGCCGAGCGCGAGGCCGCCCGCGAGAAGCCGCCCCCGCCGCGTTCACCGGACACCATTGTGGTTCCCGCTCCCGCCTGGGAGCAGGACGCGGAGGGCACCGCCGTCATCCAGAAGCGGTAGGCTGGAGGGGTCGACTCCACACCGACGCAGGAGGAGCCCATGAGAGGGATGAGAGGAGGGGCGCGGGCCCTGGGAGGTGCAGCGCTGGCGCTCGCACTGGTGCTGCCCACCGGCTGCAAGACGCCCGGCAGCTTCCGCGAGCCCGTGGCCCGCTTCCAGGCGGGCAACACCGAGGCCAGCACCGCGCTCGGCCAGTACTACTCGGAGCTCAACCGCTTCGAGCGCGATCTCTACCTCGACGAGCGGCTGTACGACACCTCCCTGGAGGTGCTCGCCAGCGACGCCGCGGGCCGGCCCACGCCCCTGGTGGGCAAGCTCTTCTCCCCCGAGTCCATCCAGGCCCGCATGGACGCCATCGCCCTGCTGGGCGTCTACGCCGAGCGGCTCGCCGCCCTCGCGGGCGCGGAGAACCCCGGCAAGCTGCCCGAGGCCTCCCAGGCCCTGGGCACACAGCTCGGCGCCCTGGGCACGCAGCTGGAGTCGCTGGGGGGCAGGGGAGACGCCACCGCCAGCCGGTACGTGGAGCCGGTCACCACGCTCCTCGGCGTGGCCACCTCGCTCTTCCTGGAGGCCCGCCAGGGCGCCGCCCTCCAGAAGGCCATCGAGCAGGGCGCTCCCCAGGTCAATGCCATCCTCGACCTGCTGGAGTCGGACCTGGTGGACGTGCTCGGGCCCCAGCGCCTCACCGGGGCCAAGCAGGCCCTCGCCTCGCGGGTGATGTTCTACAACCTGAACCGCGAGAAGCTCTCCCTCGCCGAGCGCCGCGCCGTGCTCGACGACATCCGCCGCGCCTCCGATACCTACGAGGCCCTCGTGGTCGCCCAGCCCGTGGAGGTGGCCCGCGCCCTGCGCGACGCCCACCAGGCCCTCCTCCACTTCGCCCGCTCCGAGCGCAAGGTGGAGTCCTTCGAGGAGCTCTCCGCCGCCATGCAGTCCTTCCAGGGCCGCGTGCAGACCGCCGCCGCCGCCGTCCAGCGCATCAGCACGTCCCCCAAGGAGTAGTCCCAGGAGGAGCCCCCATGGTCTTCGACACCCAGACGTTGACCCGCGTCGTCGAGCGCTGCTTCGACCTGTCGATGAGTGGTGCCCTGCCGGCCGAGACCCGCGCCCAGTACAACGCCCACGGCAAGCGCCTGCGCGAGCTGCTCATGCAACTGCTCGGCGCCCGCTTCGACGCCAACTCCGCCGAGTTCAAGCAGGCCACCGATGCCATGCACCAGACCAACCACGCCCTCTCCGAGGCCGTCGATGACTTGAACAAGGTCACCCAGGCCGTCGCTCGCGTCACGGAGCTGGCGGGGTTCCTGGACAAGGCGCTCGGGGTCGCCAAACGGGTCATCTCGTAGCAACCCGGGGCCCGGATACCCTCACCCCGTCCCTCTCCCGGGGGGAGAGGGGATGTCTTGAAACACGAAGCCCCGCGTTCCTTTCGGATCGCGGGGCCTGTGCGGCTTCAGCTCGGGGCGTCGATTACAGCTTGGCGCCCGGCGTCGGCTGGAACACCTCGTTGAACTCGGCGATGCACTTGTTCAGCACCGTCTTGATGTCCGCCGTCAGCTCGCGCTTGGCCGAGATGTCCTTGGCCAGCTGCGGGTAGCGGCCGTCCGAGAACTCGATGAACTCGCGCATCCACCGCACCACGTCGCTCACCGGCACCTGGCGGATCCACCCGCGCTTGTTCGCGTCCTCGCGGTTGGTGGCCGCGTACAGCTGCATCACCTGCTTCTCGACGGGCATGGGCTCGTACTGGCCCTGCTTCAGCACCTCCACCAGGCGGGCGCCGCGCGCCAGCGTCTCCTGCGTCGCCTTGTCGAGGTCCGAGCCGAACTGCGCGAAGGCCGCCAGCTCGCGGTACTGCGCCAGGTCCAGCTTCAGCGTACCGGCCACCTGCTTCATGGCCTTGATCTGCGCCGCGCTTCCCACGCGCGACACCGAGAGGCCCACGTTGATGGCGGGACGCACACCGGCGAAGAACAGGTCCGTCTCGAGGAAGATCTGCCCGTCGGTGATGGAGATGACGTTCGTCGGGATGTAGGCCGACACGTCACCGGCCTGCGTCTCGATGATGGGGAGCGCGGTCAGCGAGCCGGCGCCCTCCTCGTCGGACAGCTTCGCGGCGCGCTCCAGCAGGCGGCTGTGGATGAAGAACACGTCGCCCGGGTACGCCTCGCGGCCCGGCGGACGGCGCAGCAGCAGCGAGAGCTGACGGTACGCCACGGCCTGCTTGGACAGGTCGTCGTACACGATGAGCGCGTGCATCTTGTTGTCGCGGAAGTACTCGCCGATGGCCACGCCGGCGTACGGGGCGAAGAACTGCATCGGCGCGGGGTCCGAGGCGTTCGCCGTCACCACCACCGTGTACTCCATGGCGCCCGCGCGCGTCAGCTTCTCCACCACCTGGGCCACCGTGGACTGCTTCTGGCCGATGGCCACGTACACGCAGTAAACGTTCAGGCCCTTCTGGTTGATGATGGCGTCGATGGCCACCGCCGTCTTGCCCGTCTGACGGTCACCGATGATGAGCTCGCGCTGACCGCGGCCGATCGGCACCAGCGCGTCCAGGGCCTTGATGCCCGTCTGCAGCGGCTCGTGCACGCTCTTGCGCTTCACGATACCGGGCGCCTTCACCTCCAGGCGGCGCACCTCGGTGGACGTGATGGGGCCCTTGCCGTCCAGCGGCTCGCCCAGGGGGCTCACCACGCGGCCCAGCAGCCCCTTGCCCACGGGCACGGAGGCGATCTGCGAGGTGCGCTTGACCAGGTCACCCTCGCGGATGTCCTTGAAGTCACCCATGATGGCGACACCGACGTTGTCCTCCTCGAGGTTGAGCACCAGGCCCTTCACCCCGTTGGAGAACTCCACCAGCTCGCCGGACAGCACGCCCTCGAGGCCGTAGACACGGGCGATACCGTCGCCCACGGAGAGCACGGTCCCGGTCTCGGCGACGGTGACCTTCTTGCCGTAGTCCTTGATCTGCTCGCGGATGATTCTGCTGATCTCGTCGGCGCGGATTTCCATCTTGCGTCCTTGCACAGGGGCGGCCGGTGGGAATGCCGCCAGAGAAACCTATATGGCGGGGCCCCCTTACCACGCGCACCCCCCCACCGCAACGCGCAAGGGCCCACCCGGGCACCGGTTGTCATCGGCGCTGTAAGCGACACTGGAGGGAGGGGGTTTCCCTCTCAGGAGCCCGGGGCGTGCCGCGGCAGCCACACGATGAAGCGCGTGCCCAGGCCCACTCCGGACTCGACCGAGATGCGGCCTCCATGGGCCACCACGATCTGCCGGGCGATGTAGAGGCCCAGTCCCAGCCCATCGCCACTGGCGCGCTTGCCCCGCTTGAAGGGCTCGAACAAGGTCGCCCGCTCCTCCAGCGGCACCGGCGGGCCCTCGTTGCGCACCGTCAGGGTGATGCCGTCCGGCACCCCCACCGCCTTCACCTCCACCGGCGTGTCCTCGGGGCTGTGCTGCACGGCGTTGCCCACCAGGTTGTCCAGCAGCTGGCCGAGCCTCGACTCGTCCCAGCTCCCCCGCACGTCCCCCTCCACCTTGGAGACGATCAGCCGCGCGGGGTGCGACACCTGGAACTCCTCCACCACCCGCTCCAGCAGCTTGTCGAGCGACAGCGGCACCGGCTTCACCGGAATCCCCCCGGCCAGCCGCGCCCGCGTGAAGTCCAGCAGCTCGTGGATCATCCGCTCCATGCGCCGCGTCGCCGTGGCCACGTGCGTCACCTGCCGGGCCTGGGTCTCGTTCAACCCCCCGCCGCGCTGGAGCGCGCCCGTGCTGAGCTGGATGGCGTAGAGCGGGGTGCGCAGATCATGACCCACCACGCCCAGGAGCTGCTCGCGGAAGGCATCGGCCCGGGACGCGGCCTCCTCGGAGGCCTTGCGCGCGCTGATGTCCCAGACGGCCGTCATCCGCACGGTGCGTCCGCAGAACTCCACCGGCCGTCCCAGCACCTCCAGGAAGAGGCGCTTGCCGTCGGCGCGCAGGCCCGTCAGCTCATACGGGGACTCCACCTGCCGGGACACCGCCCGCTGCACCGCCTCGCGGGACTCGGGCGCCACCCAGCGCGCCAGCGGCTGGCCCACCATCTCCTCCGGCGGGCTGCCGAAGAGGTTGGCCAGCGGACGGCTCACCTCGAGGATGAGGCCCGCGTCATGCAGGAAGTAGCCGTCACACGACACGGCGACGAGGCCACTGAGCCGCTCCTCGCTCTCGCGCAGGGCCAGCTCCCGCTCCACGCGCTCCGTCTCGTCCTCCAGCATCACCCCCACGCCCGTGCGCAGTCCGCCCGAGGACGCCGGCAGCACGGTGAGCCGGAAGTGCCGCACGTGGGCATTCGCGGCGAAGCTCCCCAACTGGCCCGACACCCGCGCCCCCGACACCTGCTCACCAGCCAGGGCGCGCTGCAGCAGCGGCGTCAGCTCCTTGGTCAGCCCGGGCCAGACCTCGCCCGTGGTGCGGCCCTCGTACGCGCTGCCGGGCAGCCCGCTCAGGGTCATCAACGCGGTGCTGACGAAGCGAAAGCGCAGCTCCCGGTCCAGGAAGGCCAATCCGAGGCCCGACGCATGGAGTAGCGCCCCGAAACACTGCTGGGCCTCCTCGGAAAAAGAAGGGGCCATAAGGGCTGCGTGTGAGCGTTGGAGGACGGGCTGCGCCATGGTGATGGACCACGGGCCTGGGACCCGTGTGGTCACACCATAGCCTTTCCCCGGCCCGCTGGGAATACCGGGCTTGCCGGGAAGTGGGGAGGAACCGACAGGACGGGTTCCTCGGGAGTCCAGCGAGCGAGACGGCTAGCGCTGCTTCAGCTCGCGGCGCAGCTGCTCGAGCTGGGTGCGCAGGGTGCCGTCATAGAGGGTGCTGCCGACCTGGGCGGCGACACCGCCGAGGACGGAGGGGTCCACGCGGGACTCCAGCACCACGTTGCGCTGGGTGAGCTGCTTGAGGGTGCCGGCCAGGGACTGGAGGGTGTCGGCGGCCAGGGGGACGGCGCTGGTGACGTGGCCGCGCACGCGGCCGGCCTGGGCGTCCACCATGTCCCGGTAGAGGCGGGCGATGTCCGGCAGGTAGCCCAGCCGGTTGCGGTCCACCAGCAGACGCATGCTGTTGGCCAGCACGGGCTCCACCTGGCCGAGCGCCTTGAGGAGCGACTCCACCACGCGGGCGCGCTGCTCGCGGGTGTAGGCCGGGTTGAACAGGACGTCCGCCAGCTCGCGGTTCTGGCCGACGGCGCTGGAGAAGGAAGTGAGCTGCTCCGACACGGCATCGGCGCGGCCAGCTTCAGTGGCGACGTCGAGGAGCGCGCGGGCGTAACGGCGGGCGATTGACACGTTCACCATGGCGCGGCGGCCCTTAGCACGCCCCCCGGCCGGGGGCAACGCCGCGCCGTGTTCCCCGTCCGGGGTCTCCAATAAGTTCCCCTGGGGCTGTACCCGTCAGGAGGGGTGCACGGGGGGCCTCCGGAACCTCGCATCTCCGGCGTATCATGCACTTCCTTCAATGCGCGACCCCGTCATCGGCATCGATCTGGGCACCACCAACAGCGCCGTGGCCTCCGTGGAGGAGGGACGGCCCCGCATCATCCCCTCACGCTCGGGAGGCCGGCTGACACCCTCCGTGGTGGGACTCACCCCCAAGCTGGCCGAGCGCGTGGTGGGCACCAAGGCCCAGGAGCTCGCGAAGGAGCACCCCGACTGCGTGGTGTGGGCCACCAAGCGCTTCATCGGGCGGCGCTTCACCCCGGAGCTGGTGCAGCAGGCCAAGGCGGTGGTGCCCTACCCGCTGGCGGGCGGCAACACCGGGGACGTGCGCGTGAAGATGGCCGGGCGCACCGTGCCCGTCACCCAGGTGTCGGCGATGATTCTGGGTGAGCTCAAGCTGGACGCCGAGGCCTTCTTCGGGCGCGGGGTGAGCCAATGCGTCATCACCGTCCCCGCCAACTTCGATGACAGCCAGCGCCAGGCCACCCGCGAGGCGGCCACCATCGCCGGGCTGGACGCCATCCGCCTCATCAACGAGCCCACCGCCGCGGCGCTCGCCTATGGGTTGTCTCGCGGCTTCCAGGGCCATGCGCTCGTGTTCGACCTGGGCGGCGGCACCTTCGATGTCACCGTCCTGGAGATTACCGACGGCGTCTACGAGGTGAAGGCCACCGGGGGAGATCCGGCGCTGGGCGGCGAGGACTTCGACCTGAAGATTGTGGAGTGGCTGCTGGCGCAGGTGGACGACAACCACCGCGAGCTGGTGCACCGGGACGTGGTGTCCATGCACAAGCTGAAGGTGGCGGCCGAGCAGGCCAAGCGCGAGCTGACGGAGTACGAGGAGACGCTCATCTCCCTGGAGGGGCTGGGAGACCATACCCAGCCGGCGCGCAAGCTGACGGGCCTGGAGACGGCGCTGACGCGCCACTTCTTCGAGCAGCTGTGCGAGCCGCTGTCCAAGCGCTGCATCGCGGTGTGCGAGTCGGTGATGAAGGAAGCGGGGATGGACCCGCACGCGGTGGACACGGTGCTGCTGGTGGGCGGCATGACGCGGGTGCCGTTGATCCGCCGGCTGGTGACGGACTTCTTCGGCAAGGCGCCCTCCACGGACGTGAACCCGGACGAGGCGGTGGCGCTGGGCGCGGCCATCCACGCGGACGAGCTGGCGCGCCAGTCGGGCGCCGCGCTGCTGCTGGACGTGGTGGGCAACTCGCTGGGCGTGGGGGTGATGGGCGGACGGGTGAAGCACCTCATCCCCCGGAACAGCTCGGTGCCGGTGGTGGCCAAGGACGTCTTCCACCCGGGCCGCCATGGGCAGACGGAGGCTCGCATCCCCATCTACCAGGGCGAGAGCGAGATGCAGGACGAGAACCGCAAGCTGGGCGAGGTGGTGCTGCGCAACCTCCAGGGCGCCTCGCGCGCGGACACGCCGCTGGAGGTGACGTTCGAGCTGTCCAACGAGGGCACGCTGTCGGTGCGCGCCACGGACTTGAAGACGGGACTGAGCGAGGCGGTGAAGCTCGAGGCCCGCCCCCACCTGCCGGGCCAGGAGGCCGAGCGGCTCGTGAAGGAGCAGGCCGCGTACGCGCAGCGGCAGGCCCAGGCGGACGCGAAGAAGACGGAGGAGACGTTCCGCAAGCTGCTGGAGCGCGGCGAGAAGCTGGCGAAGCTGCTGCAGCGCACCGCCGAGGAGAACCCCAGCGACGAGGCGGACGCGGCGATGATCAACGTGCGCTCGCTGCTGGCCACCGGCTACTCCGCCCTGGAGGGCCGCGACGCCGAGCAGTGCGCCCAGGTGGCGCGCCAGCTCACCCAGCTGCTCTCCGGCCGCCGGGACTGAGCTCCTACCGCGCCTGTTTCCCCTCGCCCGAGGGGAGAGGGGATATTGGGCTCAAGGGACGGCTGGGATGCGCACCATCCGGCCCACGGAGGGCACGCCCGCGTCGTTCACCAGGAAGAGCTGGTAGTAGCTCGCCGGCGCCAGGTTGTTGTTGGCCGGCGCGGTGACGGTGAGGACGCCACTGCCTCGCGTGAAGGGCAGGGTGATCAACCGCTGGTTCTGGTCGAAGGCATGCGTCACCGCCCCCAGGGCAATCAGCGTCACCTTCGTCACCCGGCCCGCGTCCGGCGTCGAGATGGTGAACGTCGTGCCCGGTGACACCACGTCCGGCACCGAGCTCACCACCGGCCGTGCCCCCTTGAAGAGGTAGGGCGGCGAGAAGACCTCCGCGGTGTTGGCGTTGCGGCCTCCCGCGCTCAGCACCCGCCCGTCCGGCAGCAGCACCGCCGTGGCGTGATAGCCGCGATAGACCGTGTTGCTGGCGAGCCGCGTCCAGCGGTTGGTCGCGGGGTCATACACCTCGGCCTGGAAGACGGGGCGGGTCTTGTCGTCGAAGCCACTGCCCCGGCTGCCCCCCGTCACCAACACCGTCCCATCCGGCAGCAGCGTCGCGTTGTGCTGCCGCCGCGGCGTGCTCATGGGCGCCATGTACCGCCAGACCGGCGAGGCCACGTTCAGGTCGATCTGCTCCACGGTGGCCGTTGGCGGATCTCCTCCTCCGATGAGGAACACCCGGCCATCCAGGTACACCGCGGGCCCGTAGCTCCGGGTGCCGTAGTTGCTCGAGGGCCCGGAGCTCCAGGCGCCCGTCCCTCCCGGATCCATGAAGCGGCTCAGCCGCTGCGGCCCCGCCAGGAAGAGCCGGCCATTGGGCGCCAGGAACATCCGCGGGTAGTACGGCAGCTTCAGCCGCGCCGTCGTCATGTCCCGCCACGTCCCGGTGGCCGCCAGGTAGCGTTGGGGAATCTCGTTCATGATGCCGGTGCCCACCGTCTCGCCGGAGATCACCATCACGTCTCCGTTGGCCAGCGTCACGTTGGTGGGGTACCAGCGCCCATCGTTCATGTCCGGCAGGCGCGTCCACCGCGAGGTGAACGGGTCCCACAGGCTCGCGTCCTCAAGCCCCACGTGGCTCTCGATGTGTCCGCCCGTGATGAGCAGCCGGCCATCCGCGAGGTAGGAGTGGCCCGCGCAGAAGATGTTGTAGCCCGGCGCGGGCAGCCGGCTGAGGCCTCCCGTGGCGGGATCCCACAGCCCCGGCGGGTCATCGCCCTGGGCGAACTCGCCGAAGAACATCACCCTGCCCGTGGGCAGCAGGCTCGCGTGGGTGGCGGAGAGTGGCCAGGCCATGACGCTCGACCACTGTCCCACCTCCGCGGGAGTCTGCGCCCGGGCCGGGCCCGCCCACATCGCGCATCCCACGAGCCAGAGCGCGAGCACTCGTGGCTGGGAAAGAGTTCTCATGGACATCGCCGCCTCCCCGGATTCCCGCTGTTTCAAGGTAAGAACCTAGGGGGTCGAGGCTGCACGCCAAGCCGGACCCAAGGTGCAAGGCACTGGTGGGTGGTGGGCTGTTCGAGACTGTCGGGTGCGTACTGCTCACCCCGGACTCGCGTGCGGATGGACGTGGGGCCGAGCGCCCCCACCTTGGGGGCCGTCCCACCCTGCCCGGGAGGTTCCCATGAGGTGCTGGCGTCCGTTCGCCGTGCTGCTGGCCCTGTTCTCCGCTCCCGCCCTGGCCCAGGCCGGCGAGCCCCTCCTGGACGCGGGAGGCTGGAAGCCGTGTGGGCGCGCCGCCACTCCCCTGGCGGAGCTCGCTCCCGGCGCGGGCGACTCGGAGCCGGGGAGAGGGGTTCGCGGCGAGCGTGTCCTCTTCTTCGCCTCCGATGATGGCGTGCACGGCCGCGAGCCCTGGGTGAGCACCGGCACCGGAGGCCGTGGCACCTCGCTCCTGCTGGATGTGCGTCCCGGGCCGGAAGGAGCCGAGCCCTCGGGCCTCACCCGCGTGGGAGAGCGGGTCTTCTTCGTCGCCGACGACGGCGAGCACGGGCGCGAGCTGTGGGTGAGCGATGGCTCCTCCCGGGGCACGCACCTGGTGAAGGACATCTGGCCCGGCCCGGATGGCTCGTACCCGCAGTCGCTCGTCGAGCTCGGCGGGGTGCTCTACTTCGCCGCCGGAGACCCCGAGCACGGGCGCGAGCTGTGGCGCAGCGACGGGACGGCCGAGGGCACCTGGCTCGTCGAGGACCTGGATCCCGGCTTCGAGGGCACCAGCCCCTACCTGCTGACGCGCGGGGGAGATGGGGCGCTCTATTTCATCAGCCACTTCCAGGGCTTCTACATGCGGCTGATGCGCAGCGATGGGCGCTCCCGCGCCGTCGAGCTGTTCCGCCGCTCCAGCGAGGGAGGTGATCTGGAGTCGCTGACGGCGGTGGGCAACAAGCTGTTCTTCGTGTCCACCAGCGTCCACGATGACGTCATGGCGGAGCTGCGGGTGACGAGCGGAGGCGCCCCCGTGCTCGTGGGCTCGTTCCCCAGGATTCATGACCTGGTGGCGATGGGCGGGCGGCTGTACTTCAGCGCCAGCGGGGAGGGCGACTCCACCAACGAGGAGCTGTGGCGCAGTGATGGCACCCGGAAGGGGACGCTGCGCGTGAAGGACCTCCGGCCCGGCGCCGAGGGCTCGTCCCCGGGTGGATTCGCCGTCCTGGGCCGCCGGCTCTTCTTCTCCGCGGACGATGGGGTGAACGGGCGCGAGCTGTGGGTGAGCGATGGCACGGCCTCCGGCACGCTCCTCTTCGCGGACCTCGTTCCGGGCTCCGGGGGTTCGTCTCCCGAGGCGCTGACCGCCGTGGATGGGAACCTGTTCTTCAGCGCGGAGACGCCGGGACACGGCCGCGAGCCCTGGGTGAGCAGTGGCTCGAACGGGAGCGCGGCGCCGCTCGATGAGTTGGCCGCCGGCATGGACTCCTCGGACCCGGGTGGCTTCGTGCGCTCGGGCTGGGACGTCTTCTTCCTCGGGCGGGATGCGGCCCATGGCTGGCGGTTGTGGGCCCTGCCGTTCCGTCCCGCCCACGCGTGTGACGACGACGCCCGCTGAGGCCTCTCGGTTTTCCGGCTGCCCGGTGCGAGGGGTCTCGACTTTCCGTGGCCCCTCGCACCACGCGTGCGACTCCAACTCCGCGAAATCCCGGGCGTCCCGTGGGGAGCCCGCCTCCTGGCACACGGGTGGCAGAAGCCCGCCGCATGAACATGAAGACATACAAAGGGCTGGCGCTCGCGCTGCTGGGATTGGCGGCGTGCAGTGACAGGGGCAGCATTCCCGAGAACCAGCCGGTGCAGATGAAGGCGCGGCTGGAGTCCTTCGCGAGCTGCGCGGCGCTCGAGTCCTATATCGAGGACGCCGCGGTGCTCGACATGCGCTCCACCCTGGAGCGCTCCAAGCCCTCCTATTGGAAGGGGCGGGGCGGTTGGTTCGGCGGCCCGGTGGAGTACGCGGACGGCGCGGGCGCTCCGACCCCCACCACGGCGGGCGGCGGCAGCTCCGGCCCGAAGGACCATACCGGCACCAACAACCAGGTGGAGGGTGTGGACGAGGCGGACTTCGTGAAGAACGACGGCACCCGCATCTTCGTCCTCTCCGGACAGAAGCTGTACGTGCACCGCTCCTGGCCGGCCGAGTCGCTGCGCGTGGAGTCCTCGCTGACGCTCGAGGGGTGGCCCCGGCAGATGTTCCTCCACGGGAACAAGGTGGTCGTCTTCTCCTCGGTGAACGCGCCGTATTCGGGCTCAAGCGTGGGCGGCGGCTTCGTGGCGGACTGCGCTTATATGGGCCCCTGCGGCCATGGCGCCTCGACCACCAAGGTGACGACGGTGGACGTGTCCGACCTCGCCGCGCCCCAGGTGACGAGCGAGGTGTACCTGCCGGGCGGCTACCACGACGCGCGCCTGGCGGAGGGCTCGGCGCGGCTGGTGATGCGGGACTCCTTCCGCTGGCCCACGGGCGTGCGCTTCTGGCCCGAGTACTCCCAGGACCTCTGGAACGACCAGGCGCGGCTGGAGAAGGAACTCGACCGGCTGATGGCCCACAACGAGCAGCTCATCCGCGCGGCCGCGCTCACCCAGTGGGTGCCCGAGGGCCGGCGCAAGCTGCCGGATGGCACCGTGGAGACGCTGGGCTACGACTGCCACGACTTCCACAAGACGAACGCGCCCACCCGGCTGGGGCTCGTCACAGTGGCCACGCTGGACCTGGACGCGCAGACGTTCCAGCCGCCGGGCCGCGTCACGCTGGTGACCGAGCCGGGCGAGGTGTACGCCACCGCCGACGCGCTCTACCTGGCCACGCCCCACTGGTGGTGGTGGCCGGAGGCGGGGCAGACGGACCACACCTATGTGCACAAGCTCGACCTGAGCCAGCCGCACCGCGCCTCGTACGTGGCCAGCGCCACGGTGAAGGGCATCCTGCTGGACCAGTTCAGCATGGACGAGCACGAGGGCGTGCTGCGCGTGGCCACCACCATCAGCTCGCGGGTGGCCGAGGCCGGCAACCCGTGGGGCCGCACCGAGACGGCCAACCGCGTCTTCACCTACGGGCAGGAGGGCGGCCAGCTGAAGCTGCTGGGGCAGAGCGAGGAGCTGGCCAGGGGCGAGCGCATCTTCAGCGCGCGCTTCGTGGGCAAGCGGGGCTACGTGGTGACGTTCCGGCAGGTGGATCCGCTCTTCACCTTCGACCTGTCGGACCCCGCGCACCCGCGCAAGGTGGGCGAGCTGAAGGTGCCGGGCTTCTCCTCGTACATCCACCCGGTGGGGGACTCGCACCTGCTGACGGTGGGCCTGCACGTGCCGGAGAACGGCGACTGGCGCACGCGCGCCGTGAAGCTGAGCCTCTTCGATGTGTCGGACATGGCCAACCCGCGCGAGACGTTCACGCAACTGGTGGGCACGGCCTACGGCTGGAGCGAGTCGCTCTACGACCACAAGGCCTTCAACTACTTCCCGGCCAAGGGGCTGCTGGCCATTCCCTTCACGGACTGGACGCCGGTGTACAACGGTGACTACTGGAGCAACTTCGTGAGCGAGCTGCGCGTCTTCCGCGTGGACACGGCCGCGGGCATCACCCCGGTGGGCGCCCTCTCCATGAAGGACGCCTACCAGGTCATCAACTCCAACCAGTGGAGCTGGGTGTACACGCCCTACGTGCGCCGCAGCGTGATGGCGGATGACTACGTGTACGCCATCAGCGACGCGGGCGTGCGCGTGGCCCACGTGAGCAACCTGTCCTCGCCCCTGGCCACCTCGCGCTTCAGTCCCTACACGGCGCAGTGAGGACGAGGGCTGGCCGTCTGCCGGGGGGACAGGCGGCCGGCTGATGGGTCAGGCGAGCGGGGGTTGGCACGTCCGCGAAGGCAGCCGCGCATCCCCGGCGGAAACCCGCTATAGCCCCTCGCGCCCATGTCGCCCGCACCCCTGCCCAACCGCCGCGAAGAGTTCCGAGCGCTCTGGAAGCTCGCCCTGCCCGTCGCCATCGCGCAGGCGGGCCAGTCCATGATGAGCTTCGTGGACACGGCGGTGGTGAGCCGGGCGGGCACCGAGCCCCTGGCGGCCATGGGCGTGGCCACCGCCGTCTACTTCGCCGTCAGCAGCCTCGCCATGGGGTTGATGATGGGGATGGATCCGCTGATGTCGCAGGCCTTCGGGGCGCGCAACGCGACGCGCGCGCGGGCGCTCCTGTGGCAGGGCAGCTACCTGGCGCTGCTCGCGGGCAGCGTGCTGGCGTTGCCGATGGTGGTGGGGGTGCCCTGGCTGTTGCCCCTCTTCGGCGTGGGGGGCGGAGAGCTGCCCCTGGTGCAGGACTACCTCACCTGGCGCGCGCCCAGCCTGCCGTTGATGCTGCTCTTCATCAACACGCGCTCCTATCTGCAGGCGGCGGCGCTCACCCGGCCGCTGGTGGTGGCCACGGTGGTGGCCAACCTCTTCAACCTGGGCGCGGACATCCTCTTCGTCTTCGGCGGCGAGGTGCTGCCCGCGTGGTGCGGACCGCTGCGCCTGATTCCCGCCATGGGCGTGAAGGGCTCGGCCATCGCGACGCTGCTGTGCTGCGTGCTGCAGTGGGCCCTCATCGCGTGGGCGGTGCGCCAGATTCCGGTGTCCGGGGGCAGGCTCTCGGTGCGGCCGGTGCGCGCGGACATCCTCCAGGCCCTGCGGGTGGGCGTCCCCATCGGCCTGCACATCGCGGCGGAGGTGGGGGTGTTCTCGCTGGCGGGCCTGCTGGCGCGGCGGCTGGGGCCGGAGAGCATGAGCGCGCATCAGATCGCCATCTCCTACGCCAGCCTCTCGTTCACGGTGGCGCTGGGCATCGGCAACGCGGGCAGCGTGCGGGTGGGCTGGGCGGTGGGGGCGCGCAACACGCCGCTGGCACGGTTGAGCGGGCTGATGGCCTTCGGCGCGGGCGCGGGCTTCATGTCGGTGTGCGCGCTGGTGTTCGCCTTCTTCCCCGAGACGCTGGCGCACCTCATGGGCACGCCGTCCGAGGTGCTGCCCATGGTGGTGCCGGTGCTGATGGTGTGCGCCGTCTTCCAGATCTCCGATGGCATCCAGGGCGTGGGCGCGGGCGTGCTGCGCGGGGCGGGGGAGACGCGCTTCACCTTCCTGGCCAACGTGGTGGGGCACTACCTGGTGGGCCTGCCCGTGGCGCTGCTGCTGGGCTTCGGGTTGAAGCTGGGCGTGGTGGGCATCTGGTGGGGCCTGTGCGCGGGGCTCACCGCCGTGGCGCTCGCGCTCTTCTGGCGCTTCGAGCGCCAGAGCGCAGGTACCCTCCGGCCCCTGGAGGCGTGAGGGTGCGAAGGCTTCGAGGGTGGGTGTTCGGGCTCCTGCGGGTGGTGTCCAAGCCATGAGTGAGCAAGGTGCTCCACCGGACGCCGCGCCGCGTCCCCATGTCTATCTTCTCGATTATCTGATGCGCTTGCGGCAGCAGAAGACGCGGGGATTGTTGTTGGATATGGGGGAGATCAACGTCATCCGGATGGTGGCCTTCATTGATGGCTATCTTTCTTGCGAAGACGCCAACGGCATCAAGGATGAGGAGTATCGCTGTTTCTTCCAGTGGCTCCGTGAGGTGAAGCACGAATTGCCCACGGAAGGATGGGCCGCGAAGTACCTGCGCGATTGCGAGGGCGACCACGAGCGCGCCATCCGCAAGTTCCTCGACTTCGCCGCCGAGTTCGTCGCCCTGCGCGAGCGCGAGCGTCAGGGCTCCTGAGTCCCGCTCCTCTCCACGGCAGGTCGTGCTGGAGTATCGTGGCGCTGACAGTTGCGCCACGTCCGGCTCTCCTGCGGCTTTCAGGTGTGAAGGACGGACGTGCTACCCTTGCAGCATGCGAAGGCTTCGAGGATGGGTGTTCGGGCTCCTGCTGGTGGTGGGGGCCGCGTCCGGTCCCGTTCAGGCGGCCTCGCCCGCGTCGGTGGCCAGGATGGTCCAGGCCAGTGTGCTGGCCGCGAACACCATCCAGGTCAAGGTGCTGGCGTACCTGGCCCGTGGTGACGTCGCGGGTGCCATCGCGATGTACCAGCTGCAGACAGGGCAGGCGGCACCGGCGTGGTTGATGGACCTGCAGGTGGCCTACAACGTCGCGAATCAGGCGGCCGGTAGGTGCCAGCAGGTGGCCCGCCTCATCCATACCGCGTACAGCAAGCTGGGCCAGACGCCGCAATATGTGGCCATCAGGTCGCTGGGTAGAAAAGACTATATCGCCTTCGACATGGCGAACGGCAAAAGTCCTGGTATCACTTACAATGGCTATCACGTCATCGTCAAAATCGAGGACATGGTCTACGACGCTTATACAGGACCGGCCGGTATGAAATTGACGGAATATCTGTCCCGGCTTCATGCCGAAATGGGAGTCGACTGGAAGGTCGTGTCCTCACCATGAGTGGAGAAGGCATTGCGACGGGCCCGTCCGCGTATCGTCATGTGTATCTGCTCGACTACTTGATGCGCATGCGCGGTGCCATGCAGAAGGGGCTGCTGGCCATGTATCTGGGGGACATCGACGTCACCCGGATGGTGGCGTTTACCGATGGCTACCGCGCCTGCCAGAGCGCCAACGGTGTCGAGGACGAGGAGTACGGTCTCTTCCGTGACTGGCTCCGCGACGTGAAGCAGGAGTTCCCCACGGAGGGCTGGGCCGCGAAGTACCTGCGCGACTGCGACGGCGACCACGAGCGCGCCATCCGCAAGTTCCTCGACTTCGCCGCCGAGTTCGTCGCCCTGCGCGAGCGCGAGCGGCAGGGCTCCTGAGCCCCGCTCCTCACCACGGCAGGTAGTGCTGGAGCATCTCCCGCCACACCGGCCAGTCGTGCGTGCCTCCCCACCAGATGGCCAGGTGGTTGCTGATGTCCTTCGACCACAGCAGCTTCGACAGGTTCTCGTTCGAGGGGCGGCAGAAGTCGTGCTCGCCCACCGCCAGCACCATCTCCACCCGCCGCAGCGCCGCCAGCTGCGCCGCGTCCGACACCCCCGGCAGCCACTGCATGCACGAGTGGTAGTACACGCCGTCGTCCTGGTGGCCGTCGAGGAAGTCCTCCGTCTCGAACTTGCCTCCCATCGACACCAGCCGCCGGAAGGTGTTCGGGTGCCTCAGCCCGATGTTGTACGTGTGGAAGCCTCCGAAGCTGCACCCGCCCAGCGTCAGCCGCCCTCCCGTGCTGCGCGACATCAGCAGCGGCACCACCTCGTGCAACAGGTACTGCTCGTACGCCGCGTGCCTCGCCACCCGCTCTCTCGGGGGGATGGACGTGTTGAACCAGCTCTCCGCGTCCACCGAGTCCGCGCACACCACGACGTAGCGCCCCGCTTGAATCCGGTCGGCGATGGCCCCGATGAGCCCGAAGTCCTCCGCTTGATAGAAACGCCCCTTGCTGGTGGGCAGCAGCAGCACCGGCTCGCCCGAGTGCCCGAAGAGCAGCACCTCCATGTCCCGGCCCAGCCGGGAGCTGTACCAGCGGTGGTATTCGCGATTCATGCGCCTACCTTAGCCACCGTTCCCGGGCCGCGGACGGGCCTCGTGGGCCCGGCACCCGCGCGCCGCGCGACAGTGAACACCTGCGCCCGAGGCTAGAAGCGCAGCGTGGGGCCCAGCAGGATGCTGTGCAGCGGCTTGGCACACGCGTCGAGCGTCGGGCTCGCCGTGCTGTCCACCCGCACGTCACACCACTGCCACGCCGTGGAGGCCGTGATGCCCAGGTGCTCGCCCAGCCACGTGTCCAGCCCCAGGCGCACCGCCGTGCTCAACCCGGCGTGCAGCATCCGCCGCGGAGAGCCCAGGTCATCCAGCGTCAGCGGCGTCGAGCGGCTCTGCGCCACCCTCAGCCCCACCCATGGGTTCACCCCTCCGTCCCGGAGGAAGCGCAGCCGCATCTCCAGTCCCACCGACTGGTAGTCCAGTTGCAACTGCTGGCCATTGATGGTCGCTCCCCACGTCTCGGCACCTTCTCCTACCAGTCCGAGGGACAGCCCGAAGGGCGTCTCCACGCCCACGTAGAGCTGCAACGCACCACCCATGGCCCGGATGCCCGAGGTGTGATCGAGGACGAAGCCGGTGCTGGCCGAGGCGTAACCCCGCCAAGGCCCCGCTGCCGATGTCCCCGCCCACAGCGCCAACACCAGGCCTCCGAGACTCGCAACGTGTCGCATGCGGGGCGGAGTCTAGCGCAGACCCGCCCCGTCAGGTCTACCCATACGGTGGGTACGTTCCGCGGCGGGCGTTCGGCCGTGGACGCGAGCCGGGTAGAGTCCCACTCCATGTCCCTCTCTTTCGACGTGGCTGCTCGCTCGGTTCGCGATGCCCTCACCGGCGCCGGCCAGGGCCTGGTGGAGCGCGAGGCCATGGTGGAGCTCGTGGCGCTGTGCGCCGTGGCGGGCGAGCACCTGCTCGTCATCGGCCCGCCCGGCACCGCCAAGAGCGAGGCCGTGCGCCGCACCGCGCGGGCGCTCGGCGGCGGCTACTTCGAGTACCTCCTGGGCCGCTTCACCGAGCCCTCGGAAATCTTCGGCCCGGTGGACCTGCGCAAGCTGCGCGAGGGCCTCGTGGAGACGGAGACGGCCGGCATGCTGCCCGAGGCCGAGGTGGCCTTCCTCGACGAGGTGTTCCTCGGCTCCACCGCCATCCTCAACACGCTGCTGGGCCTGCTCAACGAGCGCGTCTTCCGACGAGGCCACACCCGCATGCGCTGCCCGCTGCGCGTGTGCGTGGGCGCCTCCAACGCCCTGCCCGAGGACGAGTCCCTCGCCGCCTTCGCGGACCGCTTCCTCGCGCGCACCTTCGTCGCGCCCGTGCCGGACCCGCGGCTGGAGGAACTGCTCGCGGGAGGCGCCTCGCTCTGGAAGGCCGAGGAGGCACGCACCGCGTCACTGGAGGCGCTGGATGTGCTGGCCCAGGCGGCGCGCGAGGCGGACCTCGGGCCGGTGCGCCCCCACCTGGCCCACGCGCTGCGCACCCTGCGCGGCGCGGGCATCGCCCTGAGCGATCGGCGCATGGTGAAGGCCCAGCGGCTGGTGGCCGCCGCCGCCGCGCTCGCCGGGCGCTCCACCCCGGGCCTGGCCGACCTGTGGCCCCTCATCTACGCCGTGCCCACCCAGGAGGCCCAGGCGCTCGCGCGGGATGTGCTGCGGGAGCTGCTCGCGCATTCCGAGAACCCGGCCCTGTCCGCCGCCGCCCTCGAGGCCAGCGCGGGTCCCCTGGCACGGGCCCAGCGAATCGCCCAGGCCGGGCGCACCGTGCTCGCCGCGAGGCCTGGGGATGGTGACGCCGAGGCGCTCGCCTCGTGGCGGCTGAAGCTGGAGGGCGTGGCGCGGGAGATGGACGCGGGCTTCGCCCCCGAGGCCCTCCCCGAGGAGCTGCGCGCCGTGCGCGAGGAGCTGCGTGCGGCCCTCGTGCAGGTGCCACGGACGGAAGCGGCCTGAGGGCCCGCGCTGAGGGCTTCAGGGCAGCGGGTTCTTGCCCGCGAAGGCCTTCAGCCAGGTGTGCTCGTCGTGAATCCGGGGGACGCAGGATTCTTCGTGCAGTGAGGCCAGGGGCCAGCGCTTGAAGCCCGAGCGCTTCAGCGCCTCCTCCCACCTGCCCAGATCCACCCAGAGGTCGATGCTCTCCATCCGCGTCGGGCTGTGACCCGTCAGCTCGGAGCCGTACACCTGCAGCAGCAGCGCCCGCTCCAGCTCCAGGCGCGAGTGCTGCTCGCGCATGCGGGCGCCCACCTCCCACAGCAGCCGACCCATCCACCGCCGCTCGTTCTCGTTGAGGTGGGCCGCGCTGGCCCGCGCGCGCCGCTGCAGCTCCTTGCCCAGCGACACGCCCTGGGCCCACGTGGCCAGCAGGAAGGCATGGTGGCCGGGCAGCAGCAACACGTCCTTCAGTGCCTCACGCATCTCCTGGAAGAAGAGTTCGCTGGCGGGTTGCTTCCACTCCAGGGAGACGAGCGGCTCGAGGGCCTCCAGGTCGCGGCGTTGGAAGGGCGCCTCGGGGGGACGCTCCGCGAGGAATGCGCGCAAGGCCAGTTGGAGGGTGGAGGCCGTGGAGCCGGTGAGCTGAGTGAGCCGCGTTTCCGCCTCGGGCAGCAGTTGCTGGCGCGCGGGTGACTCCGCTCCGAGCAGTGCCAGCCGCTCGCGCAGGGCCATGAGCAGGGGCACGGAGCCGCTGGCGCGCACCTCGCCGGGCCCCCAATCCAGGAAGCCGTCCTGCTCCGGGATGACGGTCAGCAATGGCAATCCCTGGGGACCCTTGAACGGCAGCTTCTCGTCATGCACCAGGGGGAGGAGGTCCGTATCTTCCAGGGGCTCGGGCAGCAGGGGACTCTTGCTGAAATCCGGACGCCCGAGCGCGACCCAGGACTCGAAGAAGGCATGCCGCCAATCCGGGGACTGCGAGCGGCGCTCGGCGAGCGCCAACAACAGGGCCGCCTCCGGCGTGTGCTTCACCTCGGGCCGCCGCAGGTCACGCCGCATCGCGTCCAGCGAGCCGTGCTCCAGGTAGAGACATGCCCGCATCAACCGGGCAGGCGCATTCGTCCTGTAGAGGGGGGGCTGGAGCAGATGGTTCAGGAAGGAGTACGCACCCCTGTAGCCGGCGAAACAGAGCCAGATGCGCTGCTGCGACAGAGCCTCCCAGGGGTTCTCGTCCGCGCTTACCTGTTCTTCCGTACCGAACCCATCCAGGGCGAACTGGCTGCCGGCTGCCGCGGCGGACACCAGCCCCAGGGCTCCCAGCAGCAGACGGCGGCGAGACCAGCGATTGCCTGTCCCTTTCGCTACCATGGAGGGCTGTTCGCTCCCGGGTTCCGCCTCGCCGTCCTCGCGCTTCGTCATGGTGACCTCCATGGTAGCCTCTACACTGCATACCGCAAGAAGTGGGTCCGTGCGGCTGCTGGTACTCCTGGCCGTGCTCCAGGCGGGGTGTCTGTCGGAGACGGAGGAGGCGGTGCTCGGAATTGAGTGCGGCCCACGAGACCTGACTCCGGAGTGCTGTCTCAAGAAGAATCCCGGTCAGTGGGAGCGCTGCACCGGCTCGTCCGAGCTGGCGCGGGTCGCGGAGGCGGCCGCCGGGACGGTGGGGCGCGCTCCCTCGTTGGCGGTCAAGACCGCCGCCGCTGGCATGGCGGGAGTGATGGTGACGGCCGTGCACATCGGCTCCGCCGAGCGCCGGGGCGTGGCGCTGGCGACGGATCTGCTCAAGAAGGTCGAGGAGGAGATCGTGCGGTGCGTGCGCCAGGCGGATCGGGAGGTCAATGCGTACCACTTCGGTGGGAAGAGCCCGACGCGGGAGCAGTGCCAGGAGGTGAAGGTGGGGGAGCGCACGACGTGGGCCGCCTACCTGGGACTCTTCAAGCACGAGACGGCCTGGCCGTGTCTGCGCGAGGCGCTCGATAAGCTGTTGAAGGGGAAATACCTGCTCCACCCGCGCTTCTACGTTGATCCGCGGACGGGCGAGTGGGTGCACATGCCCGAGGACATGATGAGCCAGATCGTGGCGAGGGAGGGCTGGTCGGGTCTGCGCGGAACCATCGAGCCGGACATCGTCCTGCTGGACGCGAACGGCGTCGTCATCCATGCGTACGACCTCAAGTTCCCGTGCCCGGAGAGCAATGGCACTTATTGGGGCAGGTACGTGGATGGACCCTGGAGGTATTGGTCACAGGGCGAGCTTTATGAAAAAGCCCTCCAGGTGCCACTGAGGCTCGTTTCCCCACAAGAGGGAGTTGTCCCGGACATGGAGTAGGATGAACGGCACATTCATGCGCTACCCCAGGTTGCGGTACCACAATGAGCGTAGTTGGCTGAGCGCAAGCGATGCCTTGCTCATCTGCTTCTACATACCTCAGCCCAACGAGCAGATCGCTCCCGCTGTCATCCGCACCGTGGAACTCTTCCGGAACCAGATACGGCCCTATCAGCTCGTCTGGAACGACACGGGGGAAGGACAGGCTGAGCCGCTCGACGACGTTTCCTGGGAAAGAAGCCGTAGGAAAATCCTGGATGCGGAGCCTGGCGAGGGTGGGTTCCTCGGATTGTCGAGCCATACCCATCGGGTGGATGACCTCCTCGTGGACTATCGGGGGCTGTCCCCTGTTCCCCTGCCCTGGCCCGAGCGGAAGGATGACGTCTGTGTCCTGTACCTGCGCCTGCCCACGGCTTATCTGGAGGAGCGGGGACCGGAGCACGTCCATGCGCTCGCCCGCGAGCTGGCGGCCGAGCTTCCCTTCTCCTCGGGCTACGTGGATTTCGTCCTCTGCTCATCCAGTCTTCATGCGGTCGCGGCCCTCGAACTCATCCGCTCGCGCTACCCGGGTGTCCATCTGACCTCGAGCGGCGCCACCATGTACGTGGGCACCCGGGTGGAGGGCGTGCACTGGATGAACTTCCTCGGGCAGCCAGTGCTCGGTGAGCTCGGTGGCGTATCCGGTCTGCGCGAGCGTCTGTCGCTTCCAGACATTTCCCTCCAGGAGATGAGCGGGGACCGGGTGCTCATCACCCTGGGGGAGCGGCCGGAAGTGGGGGATGTGGAGGCGGACCAGCGGCTTGCTCCTCACCGCGCGCTCGCCCGGGTTCTCGAGCCCGTCCTCTACCGGCGCAAGTCCATGTTCGGCCACAAGGTCCCCGAGGAACTGCTGCGCTGGGACCGCCGCTTCCTGGAGTGACGATCCGCCTCCCGGGCGCCATGAGGTAGGCTCCGGCTCGTGGTGAGCCCGTCGTCGACCCCAGACCCGCGCTTCTCTCCCTCCTGGAGTCCCCGGACCTCGCCGCTGCCCGCGCTCGCGGTGGCGGGCGTGGGGCCGGTGGCGCTCGCGCTCGCGCGGCGGGTGCTGGCCGCCGAGGATTCGGAGCTCGCCCGGTGGAGCGGTGTGGCCGGGCCCGGTGTGCTGGTGCTGCTGGGCGACACCGAGTCCCTTCCATGGGTGGAGGGCGTCGTCTACCTCGGGCGCGACACGGCCGCCCCCGCGCTGCTGCTGCCGTGCACGCTCGCTCCGGACGTGGCTCCCGCGCTGCTCGAGCGCGCGCTCGTTGCCCGCGCCCAGGGGAGCACTCCGCTCGCCGTGCTGCCCCGCACCGCGCACCTCGTGCCCGTGGGTGCCGCGCGTCCCGTCTCCCGTGACACCGTGCGCGCCTGGCTCGCGACGCAGGAGGGTGCATGAGCGACCTGCCCGAGTCTCTGCGTCCCTGGGCCGCGCAGCTGTCCCTTTTTCCCGAGGACCTGGCGCTCAGCCTGGGCGCCCACGTGGCGCGGTTGGCCGCGGCGCTCGGCCCGATGCGCGCGCGCAACGAGATGACGGGCGGTGAGCCCCAGGGCTACGACGGCCTCACCCGCCGCGGCTCCCCCGAGCGGCTGCTCATGAGCGAGTGGTTGATGGCCCTGGAGGCCCCGGACGAGTTCGTACGCCGCGCGGCCTTCGGCGAGCAGGCCTTCCTCCGTCCCGCCTTTCGCCAGCCCCAGGGGGGGCGCCGCACCGTGGCCCTGCTGGACGCCGGGCCGGATCAGCTCGGCGCGCCCCGCATCGCGCACATGGCCCTGCTGGTGGCGCTCGCCCGGCGTGCCGAGTCCGTGGGCGCGGCCTTCGCCTGGGGCGTGCTCCAGTCCCCTCCCCGGAAGCAGCCCTTCTCCTCTGTCGACGCCGCCTCCATCGGCCAGTGGTTGAAGGCCGGCACCGCCGCGCCTCCCCTGCCGGCGCAGCTCACCGCGTGGCGCGAGACGCTCGAGTTGGGGCGAGCTCCCGAGGACGTGTGGCTGGTGGGCAGTGCGCGGCTGGCGCGGTTGTCAGGGGCCGAGGGCCTGTCCCTCGTGGCCGTGGACGAGGTGGTGGCGCCCGGTGTCCGGCGGCTCTCCGTGGAGGTGCGGCCCGCGTCCCGGCCGCCGCGTCAGGTGGTGCTGGAGCTGCCTTCCGCGCCCCAGTGCGTGCGGCTGCTGCGCGACCCCTTCGTCACCGCCGTCGCCGCTCCCGTGCGCGACACCCGCACCAGTCCCGTGCACTCCATCCACTTCTCCGCGGATGGCTTGCGACTGCTGATGACGCATGCGAACGGCGCCGCCTCGGCGCAGGTGCTGCCTCAATCCCCGCGCGACACGGTGCCCAGGCCCAAGCGCTTCCATCCTCCCCCCGGCGAGCGGGTGGTGGCCCTGGGCTGGCGCCGCTCCGGCGGGTTGCTCGTGGTGACGTGGCACGGGGAGAAGCGCGTGCTGTGCGTGCATGGCCCTCTGCGCGGGCACTCCACGGGCCGCGACTCGACCATTCTCCTGAGCGCCCTGCCCGAGACGCTGCGCTCCTCGCTGGTCCTCGGAGCCCCGCTGCTGGCCCTGTCCATGGTGCGTGAGGGCCGCGAGGTTCCCCTCGTGCTGGACTCCTCGCGCTCGCTCCATCAGCTCGCCTCGGGCGAGCGCCTCGCCGCGCCGCTCCGCCAGGGTGTCAGCGCGCTCCTCGAGCGCCGGGGCGGCCTCTTCTTCGTGGACCGGGATCGGTGGGAGGACCGGGCCACGTCGGCGCCGCGCACCGGGTGCATCACGCCCAAGACGTTCGATGGATGGTCGCGGACGCTGCCCGTCGAGGGGACGGGCGCGGCGTTCTTCGGCCATATGCGGGACTCCTCGAGGCATACGCCGGGGCCTCCGCTCGCCATCCGTCACAAGCCGGGCCAGTGGTGGGTGACGCGGGACTCCAACGATGAGCAGAAGGGGGAGTGGGTGTCCGTCGCTTCCGGCCTGAGCGTGGTGGGGCTCTGCTGCTGGCCGGTGGATACGCCGCTGCCGGGCCTGGTGGTGCTCGGGGAGGACCAGCGCACCTTCTACCGGGTGACCGGAGACGGGGCCTCCGAGCTCCTGGTGACGGCGTCGGCCCGCGTCACCTCCAGTGGTGTCAGTCCCGCACTGCCCCTGTTGGCCTGGATGACGGACAAAGGCGAGGTCTGCGCCTGGAGCTTCCAGCACCGCGCCCTCGTCTACCGCGCCACGCCGGGAGGAACGACATGAGACCCGCGCGCTCGCCGCGGCCCCGCGTCCATGTCCACCGTGGCTCCGTGGAGGGGGTGGCGCTCTGGTTCGACCCGGTGCTGACAGGCGAGGCCGAGGTGCGCCGGCGCGTGCTGGCCGCGTGGACGCCCGGCGCGGGCGTGTATGCGCTCGAAGGGGGCTTCCTGCTGCGGCTGCCGGCCCCACGCCGCATGGAGTGCGCCGAGGCACCGGGCCTGCCCTTCACCCTGGAGGACGGTGTCCTGCTCTCCGCGCCCCTCTCGCCCTCCGAGCGCGAGCGGCTCGCCCCCTCCTCGGGGAGCGCCGTGCTGGTGCGCGCGGGGACGGCGCGGGTGCATCCGCTCGAGCCCTCGCGGCGGGTGGATGTGTCGGCGTGGCTCGACGTGTCCCACTTCGACGTGGTGCCCATGGAGGGCCTGGGCGCGCCACCGCCGCCCGTGGCCACGCTCGCGCCCGTCGAGGCACCTCCGCGCGACCGCTTCGGCGTCGGACCTCCCGCTTCCGAGGCCGAGGCGATGCGGGCTCGTCTGGAGGGCCGGCCCGTGCCCCAGCGGCCCGGCGCGGCCACCGTGAACGCGGGACCCGCCGCGCGCGCGACGCTGTTCGACCGGCTGCGGTCCTGGTGGAACGAGCCCCCGCCTCCCCAGGGGCCGGGACTGTTCTCCCGGCTCGCCGAGTGGTTCGCCCGCTCCACGCCGTTGGGCTCGCTGCTGGGCCAGCGCAAGGCGGAGTACGTGCGGCGGCTCTTCGACCTCTTCGACGAGGGCAACCTCCAGGAGGCGCTGCGCTACGCCATCCCGCTGGACAAGGGGGCGCCGACGGAGCACACGCGGGTGTCGCTCGGGTTGCCGGGCCCCCGGGAGCACCTCTCCATCCAACCGCGCCGGGGTGGAGCGGCCAGCGTCTTCGGTGGCGGCGCGCAAGTCTACGATGCGTTGCGCGAGCGCTACCGCGAGGCCTTCCGGAAGCTGGAGCGCGAGGGACGCATCGAGGAGGCGTCCTTCGTCCTCGCCGAGCTGCTGCACGAGAACGAGGAGGCCGTCTCCTTCCTGGAGAAGCACGGCCGCCTCCGGCTGGCGGCGGAGCTGGCCGAGGGGCGCAAGCTGGCGCCGGGGCTGGTGGTGCGGCAGTGGCTGCTGGCCAAGGACGTGGCGAGGGCGGTGGACATCGCCCGGCGCGCGGGCGCCTTCGCGGACGCGGTGCTGCGGCTGGAGCGCTCGCACCCGGCGGAGGCCCGGGTCCTGCGGTTGCTCTGGGGCGAGGTGCTCGCGCAGTCGGGCGACTACGCGCGCGCGGTGGAGGTGGTGTGGCCGGTGGAGGACGCGCGGCGGCTCACCCACGCGTGGCTGGAGCGGGGCGTGGAGGCGGGTGGTGTCTCGGGCGCGCGGCTGCTGGCGCGCATGCTGTCGGTGCTTCCCGAGCGCTTCGACACGGTCCGGACGCGGGCGCTCGCGCTGCTCGACTCGGAGGACGCCGAGGGCGCTCCGGCCCGTCAGGCCTTCACCGAGGCGCTGGCGCGCGAGGTGGACAGGGCGAAGGAGGCGGCGATGCCGGGCCAGGTGCTCCTGCGCCCCGCCGTGCGTGCCCTGTTGAGGGACCGGGCGGCCGGCCACCTGCGCCCGACGCCCCGCGAGCTGGAGCGTCTGGTGTTGCTGACGGGAGACACGGCGCTGCGGGCGGACCTGCCCTCGTTGCCGTCCCTGCCCGAGCGCGGGGGCTTCCCGGCGGAAGCGGCGCCCCACGTCTTCGGCGCGGCGGAGGGCGGGCCCTGGCCCATCCACGACGCGGTGCCCTTGTCCGGAGGGCGGCTGCTGGTGGCGCTCGGCGAGGCGGGGGCGCGGCTCGTCACGAGGGACGGCCGGTGCGTGGCGCACTTCGACGTGCCCGCCTTCTCGCTGGTGCTCTCGGTGCACGAGGACCGGGCCCTGGCGCTCGCGCCGCGCGGGGAGCTCAAGCGCCTCTCCCGGTTGGACCTCGTCCAGCGCCGCGCCGAGCCCTGGTGCGACACGCGCGTGGACGCCTTCGCCCCGGTGTACGACGGGAGCCTGTGGTTCTTCGCCGTGGAGCACACGGTGATGGCGGTGGATGCGCTCGCCGCCGAGCCGCGGGCGCTGTGGCGGGTGCCGCAACTGGGCGGGCAGGTGCTGGAGGTGGCGGTGGGCGTGGCCGAGCTGAGCTTCGTCACCTTCAACGCGGCGGGGGAGCTCGAGCGCTGGACCTGCTCGGTGCCGGATCCCACGTTGCGCTCGCGCCAGGTGATGCCTCGCAAGCTGGAGTCGCTGCGTCACCTCTCGCTCGAGGGGGACGGCTCGCTGGTGGCGCTCGACGAGGACGAAATCCGGTGGATGGACTCCTACAGGGCGCCTCCGGTGCGGCCGCCCCTGCTGCCCTGGAATGCGCTGAGGACACTGGTGCTCGGCGGGCCGCACATGGTGGCGGTGGAGCCCACGCCGGTGGGCGAGCGGGTGTGGCTGCTGGAGCGGAAGGAGGGCACGGTGCGCGCGCGGTTCCTCTTCGAGGGGGACGCGCCGGTGTCGGTGCGCTTCCTCCATGCGGAGCTGCTGCTCTTCGACTCCGCGGGCCGGCTGGCCCGGGTGGACCTGTCACGCGGCGAGGTACGGCGGGTGGTGCTGCGCTGAACGCACGCGCGCCGTTCCCCCCACACATACCTGCCCACCAGGTGACAGATTCCGGGCTCGTGAGGCACTCCGCCCACCGCCGTTTCTTGCCGTCTGAGGTTCTTGTGCACACCGTAGGGGCATGGCCCTTCAGTTCACTCTGTCGCAGCAGGTGGCGCGCCTTCTGTCGGGCTGTCCCGCGACCGTGAGGGGCCGCGTCCTGCGCGAGCTGTCCCAGCGGCTCTCGGGCTCCCAGCCGCCCCCGCGCCGGGGGCTGGAGGTGGGAGTGCTGCGCCTGCCCTCGGGCTTCCAGGTCAGCTACCGGCTGGACCGGGAGCGCCAGCGGGTGGAGATGCTCGACCTGGCCGGCGCGCCCGGCTAGCAGCGCCGCGTTGCTTCCTTCAGGAAGTGGCGCAGCGTGTTCAGGTCCACCGGCTTGGGCACGGCACCGAGGATGCCCTCGGGCAGCGGGTGGGCATCCCCCGCGCCGGACACCACCACCACCGGGAGCGAGCGCAGCGCGGGGTCCTCGCGCACGTGCCGCATCAGCTCCCAGCCGCTCATCACCGGCATCATCAAATCCAACACCATCACCGCGGGCCGGGGCTCGCCCCGCAGCCGCTCGAGCGCCTGCAGTCCGTGCTCCGCCACGTCCACCTCATAGCCGAGTGCTTCGAGGAACTCGGCGAGCAACTCCCGGCTGTCCGCATGGTCCTCCACGACGAGGACGCGGTTGCGCACTTCGCTCATTGTCCTCCTGGCCTTCCTTCTCGAGCGCGGGCCATAGCACGACCCCACCCCGAGGGCCGGAAAGACGCTTGCGTCCGGTTCCGCCAGGGTTGGCTCCTGGACCGATGGCGCACCTCCGGGGACCGGAAAAACCGCCCGGCGTGGCGGGTTGGGCCCGAATCGTTCGACGTGGGACATCCAGGGTCCTCGGCGAAGACGAAAACCAGGTCCCATGTCCGGAGCAGGATGTGAATGGTCACCCCGTCACCTGTCGGCTCCAGCGCGGGAGACGACCTGTGGCGTTCGGTTCACCTCTGGGGGCGGTGGCCGGGGGAGCCCTGAGGCGCGCTGCCCCAACCTCTCGTTCCGGCGAGCACTATTAGGGTCCCAGATTTTCGCGACTACCCATCCTGTCCTGTCGCGGGCGGCCTCTCCGGCTCTAAGCAGACGGCCTGATGGGTCGCCTGCGCGAGAGTCAGAAAACCACCATGGGACAACCGTCGACCGGCAAGCTGGCAGCGAACGTGGGAGAGATCGCGCGCGAGGCGCGGATACGTTCGGGGCTGACGCAGGCCGACGTGGCGGAGCGGGTGGGGCTGGCGACGGAGGTGTACGGGCGGCTGGAGCGGGGACGGATGTTGCCCAGCGTGCCCTCGCTGCGGCGGTTGTGCATCGCGTTGCGGACGCCCTCGGACACCTTCCTGGGCCTCAACACGGGCGAGGTGGCCACCTGGGTGGCCGAGTCCTCCCCGCCCGAGTACGAGGAGGTGCCCGAGCTGCGCCGCCTCATGCGCACGCTGCGCAAGCTGGACGCCTCGCAGCTCAAGTTGATTGGCCTCGTGGCCGCGGCGCTGCAGAAACGTTGACCGCTGGCGGGCAGGCGGGCCCCTCCGTGGTTGTCAGGGCTTGTCTTACCCCGGGCGGGCTGGCGTCATGGGCGCCTTCCCCTGCACGGACGGGTGGACATGGCGAGCGAGCAGCGGCGTGTGAAGGCGGAGTGGACGGCCCGTGCGGCCCTGGTCCTGGCGCTGCTGGCGGGGTGGCTTCCGCTCGCGCCGGCTCGGGCGCAGGCGCCCACCACGCCGCCCGGCCTGCAGAGCCTCCCGGACGCGCCCCTGGCCGCCCCCGACGCGGGCCTGGTGCCCACCGAGGTGGACGTGCGGCGCGCCGAGGACGGCTTCGCGCTGCGGGGCACGGACGGAGGCACGCAGCCTGGCTTCGAGGCGCCCACGCTGGTGGCGGACGCGCCCGCGCGCTACCCCGAGGCGCTCGCCGCCCACCCGGTGGCGGGCACGGTGCGGCTGGAGCTGCTGGTGGACGAGGAGGGCGCGGTGGCCGAGGGGCGGCTCCTCCAGGGCCTGCACCCGCTGCTGGACGAGGCCGCCCTGCACGCCGCGCCCGGCCTGCGCTTCCTCCCCGCGAAGGTGGACGGAGCGCCGGTGCCGGTGCGGCTGCACTTCGAGTACCGCTTCGAGGCTCCCCAGCCGGTGGCCGAGGCCGGCACGCCCCAGGCACCCGTCACGTTGCGTGGGTTGATTCGGGCCAAGGGCAACCGCAAGCCGCTGGCGGGGGCCGTGCTCGTGTCGAGCGCCGCGCCGGACATGGCGGTGGAGACGGGGCCGGACGGACGCTTCGAGGCGCGCCTGCCCCCGGGCCGGCAGTCGGTGCGCATCAACGCTCCGGGCCACAAACCCGGCTTCTTCCTGGAGGAGGTGCGCCAGGGCGAGGCGCTCGAGGTGGTGTACGGCCTGGAGCCGCTGGTGGTGAATCCCTACGAGACGGTGGTGCGCGGAGACCGCGAGCGCACCGAGGTGTCCCGCGTCACGCTGCAGGACGCCGAGCTGCGGGAGATTCCCGGCACCATGGGAGACCCCTTCCGGGTGATGATGTTGATGCCCGGCGTGGGCAGCATGCTCTCGGGCATCTCGTACCCGGTGGTGCGCGGCAGCCAGCCGGCCGCCACGGGTTACTTCCTCGACGGCATCCGCGTCCCCATCCTCTTCCACCTCTTCCTCGGGCCGGCCGTCATCCACCCGGACTTCATCGACTCCATCGACTTCTTTCCGGGCAACCCGTCCCCGCAGTACGGACGGCTCACCGGTGGCGCGGTGGAAGGGAGGCTGACGCGGCCTCGCGATGACCGGCTGCACGGCAGCGCCTACGCGGACCTCATCAACGCGGGCCTCTTCCTCGAGTACCCCTTCCAGTCCACCGGCACCCACGTCTCGGTGGCCGGGCGCATCTCGTACACGCCGTGGCTGATTGCCCTGGCGGCCAACGCGGTGCAGCCGCCCGGTGCCAGCAGCTCGAAGCTGGTGCTGGACTTCTACGACTACCAGGCGCGCGTCGAGCAGGAGGTGGGGCCGGGCCGGTTGCGCCTCTTCGCCTTCGGCTCCTCGGACACCTTCGGCACCCAGGCGACGAGCGACGACGGCACCACCGCGCTGCAGTCCGTGCTCTTCCACCGTGTGGACCTGCGCTACCGCCACCCCGTGGGCGGCGGCGAGCTGGAGGGCGGCGTCACCTGGGGGTTGGACCGGTTCGCGCTCGGCAGTGAGAGCGCCTCCACCGGCGGCACCACCCTCGACATCGACCAGAGCAGCGTCACCGCGCGCCTGGGCTACCAGCGCAGGTTCGGCGAGGCCTTCTCGCTGCGCAGCGGGCTGGACGTGGACAACAAGCGCGCGGTCGTCTCGCTGCTGCAGCGCACCGCCTCTCCCACGGGCGGACCGTTCCAGGAGCTGAGCGTGGAGCTGCCGTTGGCGATCGCCACCTTCAGTGGCTTCTGGGCGGAGCTGCAGTGGGAGGAGAAGGACTCGCCATGGACGGTGGTGCCCGGCCTGCGCGTGGACAACTACCACCTGTCCGGCGGCATCAACCATGTCGTGGTGGAGCCTCGCCTCACCGCGCGCCGGAGGCTGGGCGAGCAGCTTACCCTCAAGGGCGGCGTGGGCCTCTACCACCAGGCGCCCACCACGCTCATCAGCCTGCCCGTCGTGGACATCGCGGCGTTGGACCAGGGACTGCAGCAGGCGCTGCAGGTGTCGGCGGGCGTGGAGTACAAGAACCTGTGGGGCTTCGACGTGAGCCTGGATGGGTACGTCAACCCGATGCTGCGCACGGTGGAGCTGACGCCCTTCGGCAACGAGGAGGCGCCCATCCAGACGCCGGACGTGCCCGATGGGATTGGAGACCCGAGGGACCCGAGGAATCCGGTGCCCTCGCCCGGGCCCGGCGGCCGGCGCGTGGTGCGGGGCATGGCGCAGGAGCAGATTCCCGTGCCGGACATCGGGTTGCCGGACGTGAGCAGCCGGGGCCTGTCGTACGGCCTGGAGCTGCTCATCCGCCGGCCACTGGGGGGCAACTGGTTCGGCTGGCTGTCGTACTCGCTGCAGCGCAGCACGCGGCACGTGCGCTTCACCCGCTTCAACGACCAGGACGTGCCAGTGGGCCAGGACGAGGCGGATCTGCCCTACGTCTTCGACCAGACGCACGTGGCCAACCTGGTGCTCAGCTACAAGTTCGCCAACAACTTCACGGTGGGCGGGGTGCTGCACTTCAACACCGGCCGTCCCGAGTCGGGCAACCTCACCAGCCGCACGATGACGGAGGGAACGGACAGCCTCGGCCAGCCGCGCTGGGTGCGGGTGGACCGGGACAAGGTGGACCGGCTGCCACCCTTCTTCCGCTTCGACCTGCGCCTGTCCAAGGCCTGGGCCTACGACACCTTCACGCTCGAGGCCTACCTGGACATGCTCAACGTCACCATCAGCCAGGAGGTCATCGCCTTCGACTACGCGGGGGGCATCGGTTTCCCCCTGGAGAAGCGCCCGACGGGCGTGCCCATCGTGCTGCCCATCCTCGGCCTCAAGGGCCGCTATTGATCCAGCACGTCACCGAGGCGGGTGGCGTTCAGGGCACGATCGAACCACTGGTCGAGGAGTGCCAGGTCCCTGCACATCAGGATGCGCTGCCGGGACTGCTCGTCGAGGGGGATGCCCCGCACGGTGAGAATCCGTACCACGTCCTGGGCGCGCCCCCTCTTCAGTCCCCGCTCAACGAGTTGCTCGCCATAGCTTCGCATCAGCTCCTCCGCTTGCTGCTCATCCATCACGGAATGTAACACCTGCCCCGTGGCCTGACGGCTGCGCTTGTCCCCGATCCAGATGAGGTAACGGATGGCCACGCGCAGATGTTCGGTACCCTCGGGAGCCGCCTGTACTTGCGCCAACAAGGCCGTCCACTCCGGGAGACGGTCCGCCAACTCCCCGGTACGCCCATAGCGCAGGACGAGCCACGCCAGCCGGGCCAGCGGCGGGCCAGGACGCGCCATCAGCGAGTACGCGGAATCCTCTATCCGGACAATGCGCGCCAGGTCATGGCCGACACCGGGAGGGTCATGGCATACTGTTTTTCCGCACCGTCCTCCGGGGCTTCCCAGCGCCTGTCCCAGGTGGAGGTGGAGGTGGGGGGATTTCATGACGTCATCCTGGGTTCCAGAGCCCGAGCTCGCGTGGCAGCTCCATGCCGAGTGTCCGGATGCATGCATCCTCTTCCAGCCCGTGCGGGACGAGGCCGGCGTGCTGCTCGACTTCCAGGGCACGGCCCTCAATCCGGCCGCCGGGGCGTTGGTGAACGGCCTGGGCCCCTCCCTGTCCACATGGAATGGCGTGCTGCGCGGTCTGCCGGAGCGCAGTGCCCTGGGCCGGGTGCTGGAGACGGGCACCCCGCTGTCCTTCGAGGTGTACGGCCCGCTGGACGGCACGGAGCGCTGGTTCCGGGCCCGGGCGCTGAAGCGGGGGGAGGGCTTCTCGCTGTGGCTCACCGACATCACCGAGCTCTCCTCGGAGCGGCATGCGCTGCGCGAGGAGCTGGGGAAGGAGCGGGCCGCGCGCGCCCGGGAGGAGCACCTGCGGTTGGCGCTGGAGACGGCGCGGATGGTGACGTGGGAGTGGTCGGAGGCCCGGCTCACCCTCCACTGGTCCCCCAACGCGGAGGCCTTCTTCGGCCATCCACCCGGAGGGCTGGGCGACACCATGGAGTCCTTCCTGGAGCGGGTGAGCCCCAACGAGCGGACGCGCGTGGCCGAGGCCTTCCTGCGGGGGCTGTGCGACGAGGGCCCCTACACCTTCCAGTTCCGCGCGCCCTGGCCGGACGGCACCCAGCGCTGCTACGAGCTGGTGGGACAGGCGTTCCGCGAGCAGGGCCGGCCCACGCGGATGCTCGGCGTGGTGATGGACTGCACCGAGCGCGAGCAGTCTCAAGCCGCGCTGCGCGAGGCCGAGGAGCGCTACCGGCTGGTCTCCTGGGCCACCAATGACGTGGTGTGGGACTGGAACCCCGACGGCGAGCACATCCACTGGGGGGAGTCGAGCCGCACGGTGCTCGGCTACGCGCCCGAGGAGATGGGCGGCATGTCCTGGTGGGAGCAGCAGCTGCACCCCGATGACCGGGCGCTGGTGCTGCGCAGTCTCGAGCACGTGCTGCGCTCCGGCGGCGAGTCGTGGATGGCCGAGTACCGCTTCCGGCGCAAGGACGGCACCTACGTGCACGTGCTGGACCGGGGGCTGGTGGCCCGGGATGCCCAGGGGCGCCCGTCGCGGATGATCGGCTCGATGATGGACATCACCGAGCGCAAGCGCGCGGTGGAGCGGATGCAGGAGGAGGCGCAGTTCCGCGAGCGCTTCATCGGCATTCTCGGGCATGATCTGCGCAACCCGCTCAACGCCATCATGCTGTCGGCGCGGCAGTTGCGGCGGCGCGGCGCCATGTCCCCGATGCAGCAGCAGCTGGCCCAGCGCATCGAGACGAGCGCGGCGCGCATGGGGAACATGATCTCCGACATCCTCGACCTGACGCGGGCGCGGCTGTCCGGGGGCATCCCCCTGCACCTGTCACCCACGAGCCTGCCCTCGGTGTGCCGGCAGGTGGTGGAGGAGCTATCGGTGGCGCACCCGGGGCGCGACATCCTCGTGCAGGCCGAGGGCGCGGGAGAGGGCATCTGGGATCCGGAGCGGCTGGCCCAGGTGGTGAGCAACCTGGTGGGCAACGCGCTGGAGCATGGCGAGCGCGAGGGGCCCGTCTTCGTGCGCTGCCGGGACGACGCCGACCAGCAGGTGCTGGAGATCTCCAACCCGGGCACGCCCATTCCGGGCCACCTGCTGGCCACGCTGTTCGATCCCTTCCGTCAGGGGGGCACGATGCGGAGCGGGCGGGGCAGCGGACTGGGGCTGGGGCTCTTCATCGTCCGCGAGCTCGTCGAGGCCCATGGAGGCCAGGTGTCGGTGCGCTCCACGGAGGACGAGGGGACGACGTTCACGGTGGTGCTGCCCCGGGACGCGCGAGGCTCGGCCCGGGACACCGGCGGCGACGCCCTCCCGGAGGAGGCGCACACCGGATGAGGCCCGGGCCGGGACTCAGGCGTGGGCGCTGGACGTCTCGACGTGGCGCAGGGTGAAGAAGGCCACCTCGGGGGAGGTGCCGCGGCGCAGGTAGGGCCCGCCGAAGCCGAAGCCCAGCCCCATGTTCACGTACAGCTGGTTGCCGCGCACGTGGTAGTGGCCCTGGATGTAGGGCTGGCCCGCGCGGCGGAAGAGGGCCTCGGTGAGGCCGCGCACCACGAACTGGCCCCCGTGCGTGTGCCCGGAGAACTGCACCAGGTTGCCATTGGGCGGCAGCTTGTCGATGGTGGGCGGCGCGTGCGTGAGCACCAGGCGCGTGCCCGACTCGGGCGCGCCCCGGAACGTCGTCTCCACGTCGTCGCGGTGCGTGCGCCCATCGTCGATGCCCAGCACCGTCAGCGGCGCCCCGCGCAGGTGCACCACCCGGTGCTCGTTCTGCAGCACCGTGTAGCCCAGCCGCTCGAAGCCCGTGCGCAGGTAGTGCGCGTCCACCCAGTGGTCATGGTTGCCCAGCACCGCGAACACCGGGCTGGAGAAGCCGGCCAGCAGCTCGATGACGCGCGGCAGCGGCTTGGGGCTGTGCGTGACGTAGTCGCCCGTGAGGAACACCAGGTCCGGGTTGCGCGCGTTCACCTCGGCCACCGCGCGGCGGATGCGCACCGCCGACGTCGCCTGGCCCACGTGGATGTCCGACAGGTGCGCGATGCGCAGCCCGTCGTGCTCCCGGTGCATCCCCGGCACGTGCAGCACGTTCTCCGACAGCGTGAAGTGGTCCCTCCACCTCAGCCGCGCGTCCGGCCGCAGCGGATCCGGCCCGATGGCCTTCAGCTCGTTCCGCTTCATGTGGTTCCGGTGCGGCCCGGACGCGGGGGCGGAGACCGCCTGGGCGGTCTGGGGAGCGGAACGTCGGCGGGCGAGTCTCAAGGCCATGAATTTCCTTCCGTCGGCGGGGAACGGCTCGAATTGTAGAGGACACCGGCCACGGACGACGAGGCCCTGCCCCGGGTTCGCCTGCCCGGTCTCCAGCCGATGTCAGCGGGCGGAAGGTCAAGGCCGGGACGTCTCCAAAAATTCCGGGCCGCCGGCATCCCGCCCGGCGGCCCGGTGATGGAACGGGCTTCCTCAGTGGCCGCGGAGGACCGTGAGGCCCTTGTTGGTGAGCACGTACAGCATCGCCGGCTTCACGGTGGGGTCATACAGCAACTGCTTCACCACCACACCGTCGATGCCCTCGACGTGCGACACGCCCTTCTGTCCTTCCATGCGCCAGAGCCCGAAGCCCTCGGTGCCGATGAAGAGCGAGCCATCATCCGTGGCCGCCAGCGAGGTGAGCCGGTCGGTGGGCAGCCCCGCGACCTTGGTGCCATGGGCCTCGGAGCGGCGCGCGATGCTCATCTTCCACAGGCCGTATTCCTTGCTCGCCAGGTAGTAGAGCCCGTCCTGGGTCTGCTGGATGCCGCGCCAGGAGTCCATCTCGGGCTCGGCGTTGACCTCGGGGAGGAAGGAGTTGAGCTTCTCCGGGTTGAGCGTCTGGCTGGTCTTGTCCCAATCCGCCAGCAGCTCCGAGGGCGTCACCACGCCGATGCTCCACTCGTTGCCGATGAGCACGTCGCCGTTGGGCGCGATGCCCAGCGCGTACGTGTAGCCGGCCATCTGCGTCAGGCCGCCGTCCGGCTTGGGCTTGAACCACACCGGGTGCCGGTGGCTGTTGTAGACGGTGCCCTGGATGCGCGTCACGCCGTGGTTGGTGCCGATGTACACCTGACCGCGATGCTTGCCGCGCATCACCCTGGTGCAGCTGAGCACCGAACGGTCCTCGTCGAAGTGGTGGTCGTTCGTGTTGCGGATGCCGATGTCCTGCGGCCCGTTGCCGCGCGCCGAGCGGCTCAGGTGCGTCTCCAGCGCCACGCTGCCATCCGGCTGCAGCTTCACCACGTCCAGGTCACCCTTCTGGTACTCCTGGTAGCGCACCGGATCGAACCGCGTGGGGTCCGGATCATTGTAGTTGGGGAAGTTGCTCCCATCCGGGCTGTAGATGAAGGCGCTGTCCAGCTCGTACGTGTGGTAGCCCACGTAGGCGCGGCCCGCGCTGCCTCCGCAGATGACGGTGGAGCCGAGGGCCAGCTTGTCGGGCCCGAAGCCCGGCGCCGCCTGGCCCACGCCGCTCGTCCACCGCGGCGAGCTGTCCCCGGGCCGCAGCACGCCGATGCGGTCCCCGTCGAGCAGCCAGAGGTTGTACGCGTCGTCCACCGCCACCGCCCGCACGTCCCCGAGTCCGTAGCGGCTCGAGTAGTTCACCACCGGCTCGTTGGGCCAGGGCCCCTCCGTCACCACCGGATCCGTGGGACCGGGGTCGAGGGGGCCCGGGTCCACGGGAGGGGGCTCCGTGGGGCCCGGGTCCACGGGAGCGGGCGGCTCGGTGACGGGGGGCTCCGTGACGGGAGGCGGCTGCCCGGCCTGCGGAGGCGGCTCCTCGGACCGCGTCGGGTTCTCATCCCCTCCCGGGGTGCGCGGCTCCTCCGCCGTGTTGCCGCAACCCCACGCCACCATCGCTCCCACCGCCCACGCCCCCAACAGTCTGCGCATGACCTCTCCCGCCTCCTCGGGCCTCGTCTCCGGACGAGTCTCGAAATACTCCGGGGAGAGCAATCGCCGTACCCGCGAGGGTGAGGCGCCGCGGGGGAACGCGCGTGCCGCGGGCGGTGCCACGGAGGGAAGCGGATTCCCCCTCGCGTTCCCCGCCAGGCCAGGGAGGGGGCGGAAAACGGCCGGGCCCGCTTCCCAGCGAGGGAAACGGGCCCGGCTCGTGTCCTGGGGGTGTCCGAGGGGAGTGTCCCAGCGGTTACCCTACTTGTTGCTCTTCTTGACCCCCTTGGGGCTCGTGGCGTGGATCTCCACCGCGACGGGCTCCTGGCCCTCGAGCTGGAACTTCGCGCGCACCTGGGCGCCCTCGGGGATGGCGCCGATCTCCACCTTCTTGCCGTCCAGCATCACCTTCGTCTGGTCACGCACGTCCAGGTTGGCGTCGGGCAGGCCCTGGCGCGCCAGGGTGATGCCCTCCTTCGCCTCGCCCTTGACGGTGCCATTGACGGAGAACGCCTTGTCCGCCTTGAAGGTGCCGTCCTTGTTGGTGTCGAGCCCCACCTTGGCTTCCGCCTTCTTCACGGTGTCCTTGATGGCCGGAGCGACCTCGGTGGCGTCCAGGCCCGTCTTGACGCGGCTCGTGTCGTTCTTCTGGTTCTCCTCCACGGCCTGGGTGTTCTTCTGGGCCTGGGTGTCGTCCGCCTGCGCCAGGGCAGCCGTGCTCAGCGTGAAGACCAGTGCGGCCAGCAGCTTCTTCATGATGACCCCTCCATTGCATGTGGGATACCTGCCGCGAAACGGTGGTACCCGGAGGGGCCGGCGCCAACCCGGCGCCACTCCGGACGAGGCGTGCAGTCCGGAGGGCAGGCAGGCGGGAAGGCGGGGAGGGGCCGGGAGGGGAGGGCGGCGCTAGACGCAGCGGTCACACAGGCCGCGCAGCTGGATGTCCACCGAGCGGGCGGCCACGGACCTGGGTGCTCCCTTGGTCGACGTGAGGCGGACGGACTCGGAGGGCAGGCAGGCCACGGAGCCGCAGTCGGTGCACGTGAAGTGCGGGTGCGTGCCCTGGTGGGTCTTTTCCTCGCGCTTGAGCTCGAAGCGCCAGACGTGGTCCCCGAGGTCCGCCCGCATCACCAGCCCGGCCTCGGTGAGGTCCGTGAGGTTGCGGTAGATGGTGACGCGGTCGTAGCCCTCCTCTCCCAGCGCCTCCACCAGATCGGCGTGGCTCAAGGGGGAGGTGGCGGTTTCCAATTCGCGCAGCACGGCGACTCGGGGCGAGGTGCTGCGCAGCCCCGCGGCGCGCAGACGATCCTGGTACTCGGTCAGCTTCGGCTGGGTTGCGTTCTTCCTGGCAGCCATTTCCATCCGCATAACCCAACTCCTCGAAAGTTGCATCTCACTTGCTACGCATGAGGTGGCGCCGCGTGCATTTTCGCGAGTTCCGGCCGGTGGGGGAACGGCCGGGCGGCCCCGGCATTCCGCGCGCTCCCCCCTTCACGTACGGGAGAATGCGTAGTGCTGGGGGCCATGGTGCAACGGGATTGTAGGTGAAGTACGGTTGCATTGAACTCCCGGTAACAGGGAGCGGCCCTGCTGTCCACCGGGAGCCCGCCGGGCCCGGGGCGAGCGGCGCGTCCGTCAGGAGCCGTGGGTGCAGCGCTTCCCGTGCTCACAGGCGGGCCCGTGGACATGGGCCTGGGGAAGCACGAGGAGCGGGACGGGCGCACCGGGCCCGGCGTGCCCGTGCGTGCAGCCAGGACCGTGGACGTGGGCCCGGGAAGTCAGGACAAGGGATGGACGTGTCCCAGGTGTGGGATGGGCATGGCCGGGGCCGTGGCCGCACGCGGGCCCGTGCACGTGCAACTGGGAGAGCGTGTCGCCGGTGGGGACGGCGCCCTCGCCGGAGTCCGCGCCGGGCAGCAGCTGCGTGAGGAAGCCGCGCGGGCCCTGCCGCAAGAGCGAGGCGAGGAAGAGCGCCCCCAGCAGCACCAGCCCCGCCCACTCCCACGGGCCCTCGTGCTCCGCGTGCCGCGGGACGTGGGCGAGTCCCGTCTGCGCGGGGAGGAGCGCGTTGAGCGCCAGGCCGAGGGCCACGGACGTGACGGCCACCGACGCGCCGAAGGCCAGCGTCACCTTGCGCCCATGCAGCCGGGCCATCACCGCGAAGGTGGTGACGTTGGTGGCGGGGCCGGTGATGAGGAAGGCGAGCGCGGCGCCCGGAGACAGGCCCTTGTGCAGCAGCACCGCCACCAGCGGCGTGGCCCCCGAGGCGCACACGAAGCTGGGCACGCCCAGCAGCGCGAAGAGGGGCACGTCCAGGCCCGGCGGCAGGCGCGAGAGCCACTCGGCCGCCAGCAGCGGCTCCACCAGGGCCGCCATGCCCAGGCCCACGAGAATCCACGGGGCCGTGTGGTCCACCGACTCGACGAGCCCCTCGCGCAGCCCGTGGGCCAGCCGCTGGCGCAGGGGCGGGGGGGGGCCCGCCGCCGCCGGGGACGTCATGGCGGCCACCTGGGAGGCGGGAATCAACCGGCTCACGAGGACGCCGGAGAGCACGGCCACGGTGAAGGCGCCGCCCAGGCGCGCCAGCGTGAGGGGCCAGCCAATCAGCGGCACCGAGACGAGGAAGGCGCTCACGCCGAGCTCCGGCGCGGCCACCAGGAAGGACAGCGCGGCGGCGAGGGGGACGCCCTTGCGGATGAGGCCGCGGTACACGGGCAGCACCCCGCACGAGCACAGCGCGAGGGGCAGGCCCACCACGGTGCCGCGCAGGGCCTGCGACAGCGAGGCGCCCCGCTTGAGCCAGGCCAGCGAGGCCTCGCCGAGGAAGGCCTGGAGGACACCGGTGAGGACGTAGGCGGCCAGCAGCGCGGGCGCCGTCTCCAGCGACAGGTGGAGGAAGGTGGTGCCCGCGCCGAGCTCTCCGGGCTGCGCGCCCAGCACCGGGTGCGCGTGCGAGACGAGCACCAGCAGCGCCACGGCCGCGACGGCCCCCAGCCCCGCGGCGAGCCGCTGCCCGGGCTCCTGCGCGCCGCCCGCGCGTCCCCGGAAGAGGGCCGGGAGGAAGGCGCCCGCGCTGAAGGACTGGACGAGCGCGGCCGCCTGGAGCGGCCCGGGCTCGAGCACCAGGCCCCCCCAACCCAGGCCCGCGCCTCCGACGAGCGCCACGGCCCCCAGCAGCGCGCTCGCGCCTGGCGTGCCCACCACCGGGCGGACGAGCCACCACAGGCCCAGGCCCAGCGGCAACCGGTGCAGCACCACCGCGGCCAGGGCGAGCGAGCCACTCCCGGCGCCGTGCAGGGACAGCGCCCGCCCCTCCAGCGCCGCGTGCACCGCCAGCCCCACCACCGCCAGCACCGGCCCGGCCGTCGCGGGCAGCCGCCGCCCCAGCGCCAGCGCCAGGCCCAGGCCCACCCCCGCGGCGCCCAGCGCTCCCATCCCCGCCAGCGCCAGGCCGTGCGGGAGGATGTGCACCAGCACCATGCCGCCCAGCGCCACGAGGACGAGCCCCTCCAGCGCCGCCGTGGCCGTCCGCCTTCCCCTCACACACCACTCCACCAGGGGGGCCAACACCCACGCCGCCAGACTCAGGGGAAGCGTCATCGGGATATCCTCGCAATTCGGGACAGAGCCGCGACACTAACTCCCCGCCGTTGTATCTGCAATACGATGGCAATGGGGCCGGCGGCGGGGAGGCCGGGCTCAGGGGCTCCGGGGGAGCGCCACCGGGCAGCAGTCCCGGCAGCGGCGGCGGTTGAGCCCGTGCGCCACCACCAGGGTGGTGCCGCCCGCCAGCGTCATCGCCGTCTCGGCCACGCCCTCGGGGAGCACCGTCTGGGCGAGCCCCAGCAGGGCCAGTCCCGCGGTGCCCAGGGCGAGCACGCGCCAGTCCCGGTGTTGGCGGAAGCCCGGCACGAAGCTGACCCCGCCGAGGACGGCCGCCAGCGGCAGCACGGCGAGGTGGAGGGGGGCCTCCTCCAGCGACTGGCTCAGCACCGCGGGCAGCGCGCCCAACGCCAGCGGCAGCAGCGCGCAGTGGGCCATGCACAGCACCGACAGCGCCTGGCCCCACGCATCCCAGCGTCCGGCCCGGAGGGCGCCCTCGTCCACTCGTGCCAGTGTCTCGCGCATCATGGGTCCGGGTTCTTAGATGAGGGTGAAGGGCCGCGGCAACCGTGCTGCTCGCGCCTCCACGAATCAGATGTATCCCCGTTACAAAAGCAAAACAGGAAATCTCATCCCGGGATTCGTGGGGAGGCCCGCTTTCCCGAGCGGAAAAGCGCGGGCTCCGTTGCGTGGAAGATGTTCGTACCGGGCGAGTGCCGGTAGCTTCACTCCAGGTCCGGCCCGCTGGGGGGACCAGGAACGTCACACCACCTGAAGGGAAGAACAGCCATGAGCCACGGTACCCACCACCACGCCTCGCACGATCACCAGCACTCCACCGGCTGCGGCCACAAGGCCGTGCAGCACGGTGACCACGTGGACTACCTGCACGAGGGCCACCTGCACCGCGCGGAGGGCCCGCGGTACAACGAGTGCCGCATCGAGGCGAACACGGCGAACCCCGCGCAGTGCACGCCGGCGCACGCCTGCGCCGACCACGCGAAGGACCACCAGCACGGGGCCCAGTGCGGCCACGAGGCGGTGCCGCACGGCGACCACGTGGACTACCTGGTGGGCGGCCACCTGCACCACCCGCACGGCACGCACTGCGACGACCACGGCGCCCTGCGCGTGGTGGCCTGAGCCGCCGCTTCCCCGCGGAAGGGCGGAACCCCCCGCTCCCCGGGCGCCCCCATCAAGGGGCCTGTCCTAAAATCGTTGCATGTCCTAGCGTCCGCTTGTGACGAGTCCCGGGGCGCCGCACGCTCCGGGCTCCAGCCTGCGTGGAGGGCGGGACGTGTCAAGGGTGCTCGTAATCGAGGACGATGCGGACTTGCGGACCATCCTCTGCGAGCTGCTCTCGCTGTCCGGCGCGCAGGCGTGTGTGAGCGCCGGCTCGCTGGAGGAGGTCCAGCGCAAGCGCGTCGAGGCGCTCGGGTGCGGGCTGGCCCTGCTGGACATCAACCTCGGAGCGGGGGTGCCCAGCGGGCTGGATGCGTACCGCTGGTTGAAGGAGAACGGCTTCACCGGGCGGACCGTCTTCCTCACCGGCCACGCCCGCTCCCACCCGCTGGTGCGCGAGGCCCTGGAGCTGACGAACGCCCAGGTCGTCTCCAAGCCCATCGAGTCGAATGTCCTCCTGGCGCTGGTGAAGGGCGGTTCCCATGGGACCGGAACGCTCTAGGCTGCGCGCGCTCGGGGTGGTGGAGGAGGAACTGCTCGGCCGGGGCTGGCGGGGCGCCTTCTTCGGCAACCTCCTGGTCGCCTTCACGGAGCTGGCCTACGTCTTCATCGACTACCGGGTGTTCCGTGGCGCCCTCCTGCTGCCGGTGCTGCGCGCGCTGCATGTGCTCTGGGTCCTGGGGGTGCTGGGGCTCCTGTTCGCGCGCCGGCGCCGCCTCACCCCGGCGCTGATCAACGGCGGCTTCGTGGGCGGGGTGCTGCCCTTCCTGCCCATCTTCGCCCTGGCCGAGTCCTTCATGACCGGCTCGGGGCTCATCTGGGTGCCCATGACGGGCCACCGGCTGGTGATGTTGGCCATTGGCGTGCTCGCCCCCACCGGGCTGTGGCTGGGAGGAGGGCTGATCGCCGCCTTCGCCCTGGAGGCGGGGGTGCTCTGGTTCGCGCTGGGGCTCGGGAGCCACCCGGGGGTGCGCTCGCCGTGGGAGCCCTGGGTCACCCTCATCTACGGGGGCGTGGCGCTGACCATGCTGGCCTACCGGGTGCGCAGCCACACCATCGAGCTGAAGCTGCGGGAGGTGCGCGCCGAGGCCGAGGCCCTGGAGCGGCTGGCCCGGCTCTTCCTCGCGGTGCGCGACGCCACCAACACCCCGCTGCAGACGCTGGAGCTGAGCATCGCCCTGCTGCGCCAGCGCAGTCCCGAGAGCGAGCCCACCCTCGCCGCCATGGAGCGGGCCGTGCACCGGATACGCTCCCTCACCCAGCGCCTGGGCAGCGTGGATCCGCTGCTGGTGTGGCGCGAGGGCGATGAGTCCTTCGACGCCGATGCCATGCTGCGTCACCTGGAGGAGGACTTGGCGCGGGAGCTCGAGCGGCGGCGTCATTGAGCCGCCCCTTGTCAACCCCGCCACCCATCCCCACTTTTCCGCTCGGCACCCACACGAAAGGGACATCCGATGCCGGAGAAACAGACCCTCCAACGCGCGCGTCAGGCGAAGCGCACGGGCAAGAAGCCCACGACGCAGGCCAGTGAGTTCGTCCGCGAGGAGATGCACCACATGAAGGAGGGCAAGCACGGGCCCGAGTCCCGCCAGCAGGCCATCGCCATCGGCCTCTCCAAGGCGCGCCGGGCCGGTGTGGACCTGAAGCCTCCCTCCGCCGGCCAGGCCTCGCGCAAGACGCGCCAGAGCGCCCGGAGCGCGTACCGCCTGGGACAGGAGGAGGGGGAGCTGAGCGGCACGAAGACCTCCCGCCGCTCCACCACCGGACGCGAGCGCGCCACCGCGCGCAAGAGCACCCCGGCACGCAAGCGCACCACCACCCGGGGCACCAAGACGGGAGGCCGCACCGCCGCCGCGGGCCGCACCGGCCGCGCGAAGACGGCCTCGCGCAAGGGCACCGCCCGCAAGGGTTCGTCCACGTCCCGGAGCCGCTCCTCCTCTCGCACGACGAAGTAGCCGCGTGCGCCTCCGGCGGTGAGCCCACGGGCCGGCCCTCCTTTTCCCGGGGCGCCGGTTCTGCTTTCGTGGCGCTCGCCCCCCATGGCCCGCTCCCCGCGACGCACGACGCCTCCCGCCCCCCCCGTGTCTCCCGCTCCGGGCTCGCGCCTGGACGCACCGCGGGCCCGGATGCCGGCGTGGGCGCTCGTCCTCGCCGTGGCGCTCGGGGTGCGCCTGGCGTACCTGCTCACCGCGCACGGGCCCGCCTTCGACGCGCCGCGGCTCGAGGCCGGACGCGCGAGGCGCTCCAGGCCTACGAGTCGTTGCTGCGCTGGTACCCGCGCGAGGCCCTGCTTCGAGAGCGGCTGGCTCTCTTGCAGGGCACCGCGCGGGACGGCGGGCCCTGAGGGCCTGGCGGGGCACTCTTCGGGGCGGGCCCGCCGTCCCCCACCAGCTTCATTCGCGAAGGCAGGGCACGCATCGCCCCCGGGTGCGTGAACGGGCGGGGAGGGGCTCGGCCGCCTGCCCGCGGGTGTTCCGCTGACCGATTGGGTTCTCCCCGGCCGCGTTCCTAGCTTGCCTGGAGGTGCGCGCAGGAGGCGGATGATGCTGTGTGAGAACTGCCGGGCGAGGCCCGCGGTGGTGTTCTTCAAGCAGCAGTCGGGCGAGGGGCGGGAGGACACCCTGGGCCTGTGCAACCACTGCGCGAGTGCCATGAACGTGGAGCCGGGTTCCCTGCCCTCCGGCTCGTTGGAGAGCCTGTTCGCGCAGATGATGGGGCCGCGCGCGCGGCGGGAGAACATCCTCGCGCAGATGTCGGAGCTGGCGCAGCAGGTGCTGGAGCACGCGGCGCGGCTGACGCTGGAGTGGGGTTATGAGCGCATCCGCACCGAGCACCTGTTGCTGGCGCTCATCCACAAGGTCCCGGACATCCGCGTGGCGCTGGAGATGGAGGGGACGGACGTGGCCGAGTACGAGGCCCGGCTGGAGCATGTGATGGAGCGCCGGGCGCCCCGCCGCGCCGAGGGGGTGGGGTTGTCCTCGGGGATGAAGCGCGTGCTGCAACTGGCCCGGCTCCAGGCGGCGCAGATGGGGCACACCTTCATCGGCCCCGAGCACCTGCTGCTGGCCCTCATGGCCGAGGGCGAGAGCTTCGCCGCCCAGTTCCTCTCCGACATCGACGCGGACGAGCTGCGGCAGTTGTTGAAGGCGCCCGCGGTGCCGGCCAGCGCCGCGAGTGGACGGGGCACGGACGCGCTTCCACCGAACCTCACCCGCTTCACGCGGGACCTCACCGCGCTGGCGAAGGCGGGCGAGTTGGATCCCATCATCGGCCGCGAGAAGGAGATCGCCCGCTGCATCCGCATCCTCAGCCGCAAGACGAAGAACAACCCGGTGCTCATCGGCGAGCCGGGCGTGGGCAAGACGGCCATCGCCGAGGGCCTGGCCCAGCGGATTGTGTCGGGCGAGGTGCCCGATGTGCTCAAGGACAAGAAGGTGCTCTCGCTGGACCTGGCGAGCGTCATCGGCGGCTCGAAGTTCCGCGGTGAGTTCGAGGAGCGCTTCAAGGGGCTGATGGACGAGATTCGCGCCCTCAAGGGCAAGGTCATCCTCTTCATCGACGAGGTGCACACCCTCGTCGGGGCGGGGGCGGGCGAGGGCTCGATGGATGCGGCCAACATGCTCAAGCCCTCCCTGGCGCGGGGCGAGCTCCAGTGCCTGGGCGCCACCACGCTCGACGAGCACCGCAAGCACATCGAGAAGGACGCCGCCCTGGAGCGCCGCTTCCAGCCGGTGATGGTGGCCGAGCCCACCCCCGAGCAGGCCATTGAAATCCTCCGGGGCCTGCGCGACTCGTACGAGGCCCACCACCGGGTGAAGATCACCGACGCCGCGCTCACCGCCGCGGTGGAGCTCTCCGACAAGTACATCAGCGACCGCTTCCTGCCGGACAAGGCGATCGATCTGCTCGACGAGGCGGCGGCGATGGTGCGGCTGGGAGCGCACACCGAGCCGGGCCGGATGAAGGTGCTGGAGGAGCGGCTGGCGCAGAAGGAGAAGGACAAGGAAGCCGCGGTGGCGGGCGAGCGCTACGAGGAGGCCTCGCGGCTGAAGGGCGAGCTGGAGGCGCTGCGCGCGGAGGTGGACGGGCTGCGCACGCAGTGGCAGCAGGCCCGGGGCCTGGCCGAGCCCATCGTCCCGCCGGAGGCGATCGCCACGGTGGTGAGTGAGTGGACGGGGATTCCGGCGAAGAAGCTGCAACAGGAGGAGTCGCAGCGGCTGCTGGAGATGGAGCAGTCATTGCGCCAGCGCGTGGTGGGCCAGGAGGAGGCCCTGCGCGCCATCTCCGAGGCGGTGCGCCGGGCCCGCGCGGGGCTGAAGGATCCGGGGCGGCCCATCGGCTCGTTCATCTTCCTGGGGCCCACGGGGGTGGGAAAGACGGAGACGGCACGGGCGCTCGCCGATTACCTGTTCAACGACGAGAGCGCGATGCTGCGCTTCGACATGTCCGAGTACATGGAGCGGCACACGGTGAGCCGGCTCGTGGGCGCGCCTCCGGGGTACGTGGGCTACGAGGAGGCCGGCCGCCTCACCGAGTCCGTGCGGCGGCGGCCCTACTCGGTGCTGCTCTTCGATGAGATCGAGAAGGCCCACCCGGATGTCTTCAACCTGCTGTTGCAGATATTGGACGACGGGCGGCTCACCGATTCACACGGGCGCACGGTGGACTTCAAGAACACCGTCATCCTCATGACGTCCAACCTGGGGGCCGAGCAGCTGGGTCTGCGAAAGGGAGCGCTGGGATTCCAGCGGCCCTCGGAGGGCGGGGTGAGCCTGGAGGACGAGCGCGTGGCCTCGACGGTGATGGACGCGCTGCGCCAGCACTTCCGGCCGGAGTTCCTCAACCGCATCGATGAGATCATCGTCTTCCACGCGCTGGACCGCGAGCAGCTCAACCGCATCGTGGACGCGATGCTGGCGTCCACGCGGCGCAAGCTGCACGGGCAGAACATCCTGTTGGAAGTGCGGGAGGCGGCGAAGGACGAGCTGGCACGGCGCGGGTTCGACCCGAAGTTCGGTGCCCGGCCGCTGAGGAGGGTCATCCAGCGAGAGCTGGAGACGGAGCTCAGCCGGATGCTGCTGCGAGGGGCCGTGCACGAGGGAGACCGGCTGGTCGTGGACTTCGTGGACGGGCGGTTCACCTTCGGAATCGAGGGACGGGCCGCCGTGCAGGAAGCACCGGTGCACTGAGCCCCCATTTCCCCCCATTTCCTCCAGTGCCCCCAATTTCCCCTCTCCCGGAGGGAGAGGGACTGGAGGCTCAAGCGTGGACCTCTTCGTGCCGTCCACCCCGGGGCCGCTCTTCTCTCACCATGGCCTTCCGTGTGTCCCGCCTGCGCGCGCGCACGCTCACCCCCACCGAGATACCGATACACGTCACGATGATGGCCACCGAGACCAGCGGGGTGACGTGGACCCAATCGGACAGGATCATCTTCAATCCGGCGAAGGCGAGCACGGCGGCCAGTCCCCAGTGCAGGTAGCGCAGCTCGTGCACCGTCTTGGCCAGGGCGATGTACAGCGCGCGCAACCCGAGAATGGCGAAGACGTTGGACGTGTAGACGACGAACAGATTGTGGCTCACGGACAGCGCCGCCGGCACCGAGTCGATGGCGAAGGCCACATCGGACAGCTCGATGGCGATCAGCGCGATGAGGAGGGGAGTGGCCTGCCACTTGCCGTCCACGTGCTTGAAGAACTGCTTGCCCTCGTACTCCGAGGTCACGGGCAGGCGCTTCTCGAGCCAGGCCACCACCTTGTTGTTGCCCGAGGACTCCTCGGAGGGATGGCGGCGGGCCACGCGCCAGGCCGCGACGAGCAGGATGGCACCGAAGATGTAGACCACCCAGTGCCAGCGGGTGAGGGCCTCCAGGCCCAGGAAGATGAACAGGCCCCGGAACACGAGGGCGCCGAAGATGCCCCAGAAGAGCACGCCCCGCTGTTTGTTCTCCGGCACGCTCAGGCTGGCGAAGATGACGAGGAAGACGAACAGGTTGTCCAGGCTGAGGCTCTTCTCGATGAGATAGGCGCCCAGGTACTCCTGGGCGGTGGTGCCTCCGTGCCTGGCCCAGACGAAGAGGCCGAAGGCCAGGCCCACGGCGATCCACATGGCACTCCAGAGATAGGCCGCCTTCTTCGTCTCCCCGCGCTTGGACCGATGGGCCAGCAGGTCGACGAGGATCATCGCCACCACGATGACTCCGAAGATGCCCCACTCCCAGGGGGCGATCCGCTCCGGATTCATGGGCGGACCTCCGGCGGGCGGGGACCCGTGTTGGCCAGGCTGCCGGATGGATGAGCCATGCACACCTCCCGGCCCCGAGCACGGGGCCGTGTGGGGAAGCTGACAATGCAGGGCCCCAGCAACAACCAGGGTTCCTCCCGTTTTGTCATCCCGTGTGCGCTTCCTCCGCGCGGAGGCCGCACACCGTGCGACGAGCATGGCGCCTGTTCGCCCGCCCTCTCTACAGTTCGTGGCTGCCTTCGCCGCCCCCCGGAGCATCCTATGGATGGAGCCGCAACGACGCCGTACCAGTCCTGGTTGGAGTCCTTCGCCTCCGCGCGGGAGGGCATGGCCGGCACCATCCACGTGCGGCGCGGCGAGGTCCTGGAGCTGGTGGCCGCGCACAACATCCCGCCGCCGGTGGTGGAAGCCGTGCGCACGGTGCCTCGCGGCAAGGGGATGGCGGGCCTCGCCCTGTCCACCCGCGAGCCGGTGCAGACCTGCAACCTCCAGACGGACGAGAGCGGCCGCGTGCATCCAGGGGCTCGCCGGGTGCCCGTGCGCGCGTCGGTGGCCCTGCCGGTGTTCGACGCGGCCGGAGAGGTGCGCGCGGTGGTGGGCATCGCCTTCCTCCACGAGGGAGACCTGCCCGCGGAGACGATGCGAGCCCTGATGGCCGCCGCGGCTGGACTGCCGCCCGGCGGCCCGTGACTCCCGCCCCAGCGGCTTCCGTCAGCGACAGGTCCATCACCCGCGAGTAGAAGGTCAGCTCGAAGGAAACTCGCGGGTCGAGTGCGAACAGCTGAGGATGCGACATGTGCCACCGTCCTGAGCCCATACCCGTCGCCGCGCACCACCCACGCAGGCGCGGACATTGCCAGCCGGTGGGCTTCGTACTCGTCATGCTCCTCGCTGGAGCTTCTGCCGCGGCTCCGCCGGAAGCCCGGGATGTCTCCAGCCTCCTCGACTGCCGAGGCACGGACGGTCCCGTGGAGCGGGGCTACAAGGTCCCCGGACGCAACCCCGACTCACAGATGCCTTGGGAGTTCTTCCTCGGCAATGCGTCGCATCGGCTCATCGCGTACATGTACAAGGTTCGCTACCCTACCCGGAGGACCTTCCACAACAAAGAGACCCTCCTGAATGTCATTCGCACGGAGCGGCTCGGAGATTGGACTCTTCTCTCCGAGGCCGAGCGCAAGCTGCGTCCCGACATCATGGACCTGACGATGTGGAGCGTCTTCGAGATCAAACCCTGCCATGAGCGAGGTCTCCAGGAGGGTCTCCAGCAGGTGGGCGCGTACCTCGCGACGCTGAACCGGATTGCGACGCCAGCGGCACGGTTCTCCGGGGGAAGGGATTTCCAGGGGGAAGTCCTCGTCCAGTTCGATCGAGGGGTGCACATCTGGCGGTTGGAGTGGAGAACCACCACGCCCGGTGTCACCTTGTATCGTTGGACCAGGAGCCGGGAGCGTCTCGACTCCGTTACCGCGGCGTATCAAGCGCAGCAGTGGCTCGAGATTTCCGGAGAGGAGTTGAAGCAGTATGGAGGATGGGTGGGTCAGGCCGTGGAAGACATGGTGGAGCGGCGCGAACGGCTCGCCAGCTTCAGCGGCGCCGTCGGAGTCGCCATCGATTTCATCGGGACAGCGGCCGTGCTGATCTTCTCCTCGACCTCCTCGGGGAGTGGAGCGTCATCCCCAAGGGCTGGTCAGCCAACCCAGGCCCCCCCATCTCCAGGTGGCAAGGTGCTCCCCTTTCCCAGCAAGCCTCCCCCCAGCGCCACTCCGGTGCGGCCGGCCGCTGGTGGCATGTAGTGGGTTTGCCCGCATGCAACTTCCTTCCTTCCTGCACGGTTCACGGAGCGAGACCCAGCGCAAGGCCGCGGCCGAGGGGCGTCGCTGTGCCCGGCAGTACCTGAAGAGTGGCTCCTTCACGCTGCCGCGAGAGAGGGTCGAGCTCGCGCCCGGTGACGTGGTGAGCCTCCATGGCGGCTCGGACTTCCAGCAGCACCTTCCGGCGTGGCGTCTGTACCAGCTCTCGGACGTGGAGATGAGTCTGTGCGAGGCCCTGGAGCATGGCGACTGGAGACAGGCGGAGGAGCACTACGAGGTGTTCTTCCGCGAGACCGCCTGGGGCGCGCTGTACTACGCCACCGCCGAGAAGCCCCCCGAGAGCGCCGAACGCACCTCCCTGCGCATCCAGGCGGTGCTGCGCTCGTGGGCGACGCTGGAGACGGCGCGCTACCACTACAAGGAGCCCGGCGTCGTTCTGGACCTGAGTGGGCTCCTGGGCCGTGCCCTGGACTGGGTCCTGGAGGGCTGGTGTCCCGAAGGGGGAGACTCCGTGCGCACCCGCCTGGAAGTCGCGGCTGCTCGCATGGCCAACGCCAACCGCGAGGACTGCGAGGAGGTCATTCTCAGGTGCCTGCCGCGGGTCTTCCCGTTCGCGGAACAGCTCCAGCACCCGGAGACCGTGACCGACATCGCCTTCTGGCGTGAGCGGCTCCCCACTCTCGACGCCGAATCCTTCGAGCGTATCTCCGCGGCGTCCCCCATCCGCGTGACGCAGTTGCTGTATCAGTGGGACAGGCTGCTCTCGGAGCCCTGATGGCCGCCGCGGCTGGACTGCCGCCCGGCGGCTCGTGACTCCCGCTTCCTAGCGGCGCGGACCCTCGGGGAGGGCCGGCTCGAGCGCCACCGGCTCCAGCGGCTCCGCCAGCTTCAGGCCCATCACCTGCGAGTAGAAGGCCAGCTCGGCCTCCAGCGCCTTCTTCGTGTCCGTGGTGATGCGCGGGCCATACGGCTCGCCGTCCACCGGCAGCATCGCCGTCGCCACCCCGTTGGCGCGCAGCTTGCCCATCATCTCCTCCGTCTCCCGCTGCGTCGTCTGCCCATCCAGCCTCGCCTGGATGAAGAGCACCGGGCTGCGCTTGATGTTGTCCAGGTGCAGGCACGGCGAGCGGTCCTGCAACAGCTGCCGCGACTCCGGCTGCGGCCCCAGCACCTGGTCCATGTAGTGCGCCTCGAACTTCTCCGCGTGCTCCACCAGCGTCTCCAGGTTCGCCACCGCGCTGGCGCTCGTGCCGCAGCGCAGGATGTCCCGGAACGCCAGCAGCGACAGCGTCGTGTACCCGCCCGTGCCTCCGCCTCGCGCCACCAGCCGCCGCGCGTCCACCTTGCCCTCCTGCACCAGCCGCAGCGCCGCGTTGGCACAGTCATCCACGTCCATCACGCCCCAGTTGCCATACAGCGACAGCCGGTACTCGCGCCCATACCCCGTGCTGCCCCGGTAGTTCACGTCCACCACCGCGAAGCCCCGGCTCGTGAAGTACTGGATGCTCCAATCCAGCTTCGTCGACGCCGAGGCCGTGGGGCCTCCGTGGCTCATGATGAGCAGCGGCGGCTTCTCGCCCGCGGGCGCCACGTGGTCCGGATTCGTGGGCGGGTAGTACCAGGCATGCGCCTCGCCCAGCTCCGTGGTGGGGAAGTGCAGCGGCTCGCAGCGCGACAGGTAGGGCACCAGCTCCTCGGGCATCCGCGTGGACGCCTTGAGCACCTGCGGCCTGCCCGACTCCATGTCCAGCCGCACCACGCTCGCCGGCTGCTCCGGCCCTCCGCCCACGAAGTACGCCGTGGCGAAGCCTCCGCGCACCTGCGACACGTCCGTGAACGGCGTGGCCAGCTCCGCGAACTGCCCCAGCACCACGTCCAGCCGCCCCAGCTTCCACTGGCCCTGCTCGTTGAAGGCACACACCACGTGCCTCGGCGAGATGAAGGCATACGTGGACATGCCCAGCTGCCACTGCGCCGCGCCGAACTCCGCCTTGCGCTCCAGCACCGGCACCACGCTGCGCCCCTGCAACCGGTACAGGTTCCACCAGTTGTTCCGGTCGCTCACGAAGTACAGCTCGCCCTGCGGGCTCCACTCGGGCTGGAAGATGGACTCCGTGGTGCCGCCCGCCACCAGCCTCGGGTGGTGCGGCACGCCCAGCTCGTCCACGTCCGCCACCCACAGCTCGCACCCGTCCCACGGCATGCACGGGTAGTCCCACGCCAGCCACGCCATGCGCCGGCCATTGGGGCTCAGCGTGGGCGAGGAGTAGAAGTCCCGCCCCTCCGCCAGCACCGTCTGCCTCTGCCCATCCAGGTCCACCGCCACCAGCGCGGCCTTCGGATGCCCGTCCTTGAGGTTGCGCCAGTCCTCGCGCACGCACACCACCCGGTTGCGCGTCCGGTCCATCACCAGGTCCCCGAAGCGGTGCTTGCCGCCCGTGTCCGCCGTGAGCGGCACCGGCGTGCGGCCCGGATTCACCCGGTACAGCCGTTGATCCACGTGCAGCCCGGTGCTCGCGTGGTTGACGAAGATGACCAGCCCCTCGGACACCGCGAACGAGCCGCCGCCATGCCCGTACACCAGGCTCTGCGAGCTGTAGGCCACCCGGCCCTCTCCCGCCGGGGGCAGCACGTCCGTGAGCGCCCCGTCCACCGAGCGCCGGACGATGGCGTGCCGTCCCCGCTCGCTGGGGCGCACCTCCAGCCAGTACACGTCATCGCCATCCACGGCCACCTCGCCCAGCGACAACGTCTGGGGGGCGATCATGCCGGCGGTGATGGGGGACTTCCATGAGCCGTAGGGAGCCTCCCGACTTGCGAGCGTCATGAGCAGGCCTTTCCGTGGGTACGCGTGAGGAGAACGGCCCTGTTTCTACCACCCCGGCCCAACGGGCCGTGCCGGGGGGGCGGAGCCGTTTGCGTGGGGAAGTGTCGCATTTCGCGCACCCGGCGTCGATCACCGCCCCCCCCGGGCCCGGCCGCCCGGGCCGGAAAGTTCCGCCCAGAGCCCCCCGGGGCCGCGCGGGACTACGGGCGCACGTTGTCGCGAATCCACTGGAGGTACGGCGCGTGGCCGTCCGCCACGTCCAGCCGCAGCACCTCCGGGCACTGGTAGGGGTGCATCTGCACCACGCGCTCGCGCAGGGCCTCGAAGTGCGTGGCGCGCGTCTTGAGGAGGAGCAGCGCCTCCGGCTCATCGTGCACCTTCCCCTCCCAGCGGTAGATGGAGCGCAGGCCGGGCACCACGTTGCCGCAGGCCGCCAGTCCCTCCTCCACCAGCACGCGGGCGAGCTCCGCCGCCTTGTCGGCCGTGGGCGCGGTCACCATGACGAGGATGGCATCGGTCATGGGTGCACTCATACCTGGAGCTGGCGCGCTCGGGCCAACTGCCCCCTGACCAGCTGGCACCCTGAGGCGGTGCGGGCTCGAGTGGTAGACGTCTACCACTCGGGTGTGTTGGTGTGTTGAAATATACCCCTTCAATGGTAGACGTCTACCATTGGCAAGGGTGAGGAAGGCTCGGGCCCTGGGCTCTCGTCGGGAGCAGGTGGGCGACGACGGCCCCCGGGGACGGCAAGCCCGGCCCGTGCCGTCCGGCTATGCTCCGGCGGCCGTGGCCGTGAGACGGGAGAAGCTCCGGGAGGAGTGCACATGACGCCGCCGAAGAGGCACCTGGGCCCGAAGCCGGGGCGGCCCGGCAAGGCTCCGCCCCTGCCCATTTCCGGCGAGGCCTTCCAGCTCGTCCCCCACGGGGCGGCGCTGGCCGTCGTCCAGGCCGGGCCCGGCCAGCGCGAGGACGCCTGTGGCGACGTGCTCACCCGGGCCCAGCTCGAGCAGGCGCTGTGCAACCACTGCATCCCCACGGTGCCGGCCTCGGCGCTCTCGGGCTACCTCTCCAGCCTGCACGCGCTGCCCGCCTTCGACAGACATGCCCCGGGCCCCTTCTCCCGGGAGCTGGGCACCAGCACGCTCTCGCGCGGCGACTGGCGCGGCACCCTCGGCGAACTGTCGGCCCGGCACGCCGGCATGCTTCCCCAGCAGGACCTCAACGCCGTGCGCTACAACCACCCCATCTTCGACCTGCGCGAC